>NZ_JBEOWS010000062.1:0-34083 GCF_040296125.1 Streptomyces sp. NPDC002265
GGCGGCGGTGGGGTTTTTTCCTATACTCCCTTTTCGCTAGTTGTTGGGTGGGGGGGTGCCCGGCGGGGGGGGGGGGGGGCCGCCGGGGGGGGGGCCCCCCCCCCGGCCGCGGGATGGTGCTAGGAAGCGCTCACTCCTTGGCCGCCGAACTCGGCCCAGTTGAGGTTGAAGAGGTTGGCGCCGGTCTGGCCGCCCGTGACCGCCCGGAACACGAGGTAGACCTTGTGCTTGCCGCCCGGGTCGCTGATCGGGAACTTCTGGCTCTCCCAGGTCCCTGTGGCGCCGGTCGACGTGAGGTTCGCCGTGGTGAGAACCGGCCCGTCGACCGAGTCGAGGTGGACCTCGACGGCGGCCATCGGGCTGCCCGCGGGAACCTGCGTCGACGTGCTCGCCACCCGGAACGTCAGCGAGTCGATGCCGTGCAGGTCGAACGGTCCGTTCAGGGCGAGGTAGTCGCCGTCGCCGAGGCTGCCGCGGTGCTGGCTGCCGCCGGCCGAATCGTTCGTCGTGGCGACGTTGGTGCCGGACTGGTCCAGGGCGAACTCGACCTCCTGGCGCTTCTGCCTGACCTGGTTCTGGGTGACCGTCGTCAGCGCCGGAACGCCGCCGGGACCGCCGCGGTCGGTGTAGGAGGCGCTGACGACACCGAACACGTTGCCGCCGTGGGACACATCGTCGGGATCGGTCGACAGCACGCCCGTGCAGCCGTGGACGGACTGCTCCGCGTGGCCGTGGGTGTCGTGGCCGAGGACGAACGTCACCTCGACGCGGCTGCAGTCGATCGTGCCGTCCTCCGGGTCGGTGACCGTCACCGAGAACGGGATGTCGTCGCCGAAGGAGAACAGACCGCCGTCGACCGGCGAGTCGACCTTCACCACGGGCGCGGTGTTGCCGACCGTGACGGTCGTGTTCGCCGAGGCGGACTTGCCGCTGGAGTCGGTCACCGTCAGCTTCGCCGTGTACTGCCCGGGTGTCGTGTACGTGTACTGCGGGTCGGGGTCGACGGAGTCGACGACTCCATCACCGTTGAAGTCCCACTCGAACCGGATCGAGTCGGCCGCGTCCGGATCGCGCGAACCGGCGCTGGAGAAGTTCACGTTCAGCGGCGCCGAACCGTTCGTCGGCGTGGCCGTGAGCTTCGGGATCGGTGCGCGCTGGCCCTTGACGTAGTCCCACCGGTACAGGCCGGCGTCGGGGTTGCTGTTGAAGAAGCCGTCGCCGTAGGCGAGCAGGTAGAAGTGCCCCTTTCCGTCGAACTGGAGGTCCATCGGGTTGTCGCACTCGAACGGCTTGCTCGTGTCCGGGACCCGCTGGGCGTTGATTCCGGCGCAGTCGAGCACGTCGTTGATCTTGAACACCCGGTTCTTGGAGTCCAGGCGGACCTCCTTGACGGTGTCCCGGGTGAACTCACCGGTGAAGACCGCGTTGTCGTAGTACGGCGGCAGCTTCGTCCGGTCCGGGTTGTCCGGGTCGTAGTGGTACTTGGCCGCGCCGTGCGGGCCGACACCGCCGGTGCCCAGCTCGGGGAACAGCCGCGGGCAGGTGGTGGCGCCGGAGCCGTTGTAGTACGCGGCGCACGGCGTACCGATCGGGTTGTCGGCCCGGTTCTCGGGCGTGAACGAGTACCAGATGTCCGGGTTGGTGACCGGCGGAGCGTACTCCAGACCGGGCTCGACGCTGGGCCCGCCGTCGAGGTTCCACCTGGAGTCGTTCTGCGGTCCGCGGTCGGGGTTGTCGCACTCGAACGCCTTCGCCGGGCTGTCCAGCGGGGTCGAGGTGTTGAAGTTCCAGCGGTAGTACGGCAGGTCCTGGCTCACGCACATCGGCCAGCCGTAGTTCGCCGGCTTGCGCACGATCTCCATCCGGCCGGTGCCGGCAGGCCCGCGGAAGTTCTGCGGAGTCTGCGAGTCGGGCGAGTAGTCGGTCACGTAGGCCACGTCGTTCTCGTCGACCTGGATCCGGAACGGGTTGCGGAAGCCCATCGCGTAGACCTCCGGACGGGTCCTGTCCTTGCCGACCGGGAAGAGGTTGCCCGAGGGCACCGTGTACGCGCCGCCGAACTTGTTCTGGTCGCCGGTCGCGATGTCGCCGTCCTTGACCGAGATGCGCAGGACCTTGCCGCGCAGGTCATTGGTGTTCTGCGCCGAGCGGCGGGCGTCGACGAACGGGGCGTTGTACTGCCCGGTCGTGGTCAGCATGTCGTTGAAGGGAGAGAAACCCCCGGAGTTGCCGCCGCCGGACGGGGTGTCGTCGCCGGTGGTCAGCCACAGGTTGTCGTGCTTGTCGAAGTCGATGTCGCCCGCGACGTGGCAGCAGGCGCCGCGGTTGACCGGGACCCGCATGATCTCCTGCTCGGACCCGACATCGAGGTGCGCCGGTGTGTCCCCGGAGGCGTCGACGAACTTGAACCGGGACAGCTGGAAGTACCCGACCCAGGGATCCCAGACCGACGGCGAGGCCCCGGTGGTCGGCGCGTCCGCAGTCGGAGTGGTCTGCGTGACGACCTCACCGGTCGACAGCTTCACGTCCTTCACGGTGGGGGGCGCGTAGTAGAGGTAGACCCAGTGATTGCTCTCGAAGTCGTTGTCGATCCCCGGCCCGTACATGCCGTCTTCGCTGTTGGTGTAGACGGGGATCTGGGCCAGCACGGTGGTCTTGTTCGACTTGGAGTCGTGCAGGCGGATGCTGCCGCGGCGGTCGGTCTGAAGGGTCCGGCCGTCGGGAAGGACGTCGAAGCCGATCGGCTCGTTCAGGTTCGGCGGCGCCGCCACGGCCGTCTGCTGGTAGTTGGACAGCACGGTCGCGCCGCAGTCGGAGTACACCGGGTCGGATTGGCCGGCCGCCCACTTGATCGCGCCGCCGAGGTGGGAGCGCATGTCCTTCTCGCCGAAGCTGTCGGCGGTGTTCCCGAGCGCGGTGTAGAACGAGCGGCCGCCCTCCCAGTCCTTGCACCAGGTGACCGGGTGGTCGTAGCCCATCTTGCCGCCGCTGATGCCGGTGAGATCTCCGCCCCACGACTGCTTCTTGAAGGCGTCCTCGACGACAGTGGCGAGGACATGGCTCTTGCCTCGCACATTGGACTTGAAGTTGTACCAGTCGTCGGTGTGGGTCCAGTACTCCGGCAGCTTCTTCGACGCGTCATGGACGCGGTCGGCGACCTTGATGGTGCCGGGCTGCACACCGGTCCGGCCGGTGGCGCGGGTGCCGAGGGCGTCGGACAGGAAGGTCCAGTCGGGCTGGGCCTCGATCGCCGAGCCGATGCCGACGAAACCGCCGCCCGCGCGGTAGTACGCCTCGAAGGCGCCCTGCTGAGCGGTGGTCAGCACGTCGCCGCTGGTGTTGAGGAAGACGACGGCGCGGTACTGCTTGAGGTGCTCCTTGTCGAACTTGCGGGCGTCGTCGGTCACTTGGACCGTGAACCGCAACTGATCGCCCAGCTGTCTTATGGCGCTCACACCGGCGTCGGTGACCGCCGGGTTCGCGTCCGCGGATTTCGTGAAGACCAGGACTCTGTACTGCTTGCCGGAGTTCTCCGGCGCCGCGGCGTCCGGCGGGGACGCCGCGGCCGCCGGGACGGACGCTGACGCCAGACCTATGAGCATGCTGCCCAGGAGTGCGAGCAGCGCGCCGAACACGGTGAGGCGGCGGCGAAGGGCGATGCGCATGGAACCTCCTCAGGGGTACGCGAGACCAACGGACCGTCGTGCGGGGACGGCCCGGCCGGAAGGGTGTGGTATGCGCCGGAATATTCGGAACGAGACGGACAGGTGATCGATCGCAGCGGTGCGGGCGGGACGGGCAGCTTGACGACGTATCGACGTATCGGCGTAACGGCGTAACGGCAGGTGCGTGTACAACGCCGAGCTGCGCGTCAGTGCCCACCGGGATCGCTGGCGAGCGACTGGCTCGGTCCAAGTTCTCGCGGGGATCGTATAGCCGCGAATCGCGCCAAAGATAGAGTCCGTTGCACGAAAGTTTCACCCAAAGGTCCTGAACTTCTGCCCAGGTAAACAAAAGTCAGCCGGTGGCAAGAGGAACGCCGTTGCCCAGCCGACGATCTCTGCACGTCCGGCCGTCGGGGGAATCGAGGGCCTGTCAGCAGGTAGATTCGGGGGCTACCTTCGGCTGGATGGGAGCGGACGGGTGGAACACGGGCCGCAGTTCGAGGGCACCACGGGGGCTCCTCCGATCGCCGGCGACTGGGTCGATTTCCGGGGGGCCACGTTCCATGGCCCCGTCGTCGGTATCGCGCAGCAGCACAGGCAGACGCGGGCGCCGGCTGTCTGGCCGCATCAGGTCGGGGTGATTCCGACACGCGCGCACTGCTTTCAGAGCCGGGCCGAGATCGTTCGGCTTCGCGAGGCGTTGACACCGTCGATCAGCGAGGCCGTGGAGCCGGCCGGCGTCCCCCAGCAGGTGCTGTCCGGCATGGGCGGCGTCGGCAAGACACAGCTGGCCGCGGACTATGTGCGTACCGCGTGGAAGACCGGGGACCTGGATCTGCTGGTCTGGGTCGCGGCGAGTGACGCCGAGGCGGTGGTGGCTGCGTATGCGCGGGCTGGTGTCGAGGTCCTCGGCGCCGAGGCTGCCGACCCGGAGGCTGCGGCGAGGGCGTTCGTCGCCTGGCTGGAGCCCAAGTCCGGCCAACGGCCGTGCAGGTGGGTGATCGTACTCGACGATGTGGTCGACCCCGGGGATCTGACTGGCTGGTGGCCGCCGCTCAGCCCTTCAGGCCGCACGCTGGTCACCACTCGTCGCCAGGATGCCCTCCTCACCGGCCCGGACCGCCGACTGGTCAAGATCGGCCTGTTCACCGAGGCAGAGTCCGTCACCTACCTCACCACGGCGCTGTCCGCCCGGGGCCGACGCGAGCCCGACGTACAACTCGCCGCGCTCGCAGACGATCTGGGTCGCCTGCCGCTGGCCCTGTCGCAAGCCGCCGCCTACCTCGTCGACGTCGACATCAGCTGCGAGGTCTACCGGACGCTGCTGGCAGACCGCACCTCCTCACTGGCCGACGCGGCCCCGGACACCCTGCCGGATGATCAAAGGCACACCATGGCCGCGGCCTGGGCCCTGTCCATCGAGCACGCCGACAGCGTGCGCCCGGCCGGACTTGCCCGCCCACTTCTCCAACTGGCCTCTTTCCTGGCTCCCAACGGCATCCCCGAACCCCTCTTGACCAGCCCCCCTGCCCTGGCTCACCTCTCCGTGTCCGCGAGCCCCGCCACCGGCCGGGAACCGGTACCGGTCACACGCGAACAGGCGCGGCTCGCCCTGCGAACGCTGCACCGTCTCAGCCTGGTCGACCACAGGCCCGACACGCCCCACCATGCGGTCCACGTGCACCGACTCGTCCAACGCGCCGTCCGCGAGACCCTCGTGTCCGACCACGAAACCCTCGTGTCCGACCGGTGCGCCCGTACGGCCGCAGACGCGCTGCGCGCCATCTGGCCCGAGACCGAGAACGACGCCGCCCAGGCCCAGGCTCTGCGTGCCAATGCCACCGCTGTCGCCCGCTGCGCAGAAGACGCTCTGTACGAGCCCGACGCTCATGCCGTGCTCTATCGCATCGGCCGCAGTCTCGGCGCGGCCGGGCAAGTCGGCGCCGCATGCGAGCATTTCCGTCGCCTGTGCGACTCCACCTCCGCCCGCCTGGGCGCCGACCACCCCGACACTCTGCTGGCCCGGTACGAACTCGCCGAATGGCAGGGGTCGGCGGGAGACGTCGCCGGCGCCGTCGCGGGTTTCACCGAGTTGCTGCCCGATGTCGTACGGCTCCTTGGTGAGGACCACTCCGAAACCCTGGGCACACGCCATCAACTCGCGCGGTGGCGAGGGGAAGCAGGAGACGCGGCAGGAGCAGCTGCCGAGATGGCCGACTTGCTGCCGCACGTGGTGCGCACACTCGGCGAAGACCACCGCAACACCCTCGCCACTCGCCACGAACTTGCGAGCTGGCGGGGCGAGGCGGGGGACCCGGCGGGAGCGGCTGCGGCGATGGCTGATCTGCTGCTCGACTCCGAACGGGTCCTCGGTCCAGCCCACTCCGACACGCTCGGCGTGCGACACAGTCTCGCCACGTGGCAGGGCCGAGCCGGGGACGCCGCCGGAGCCGCCGCGGCGCTGGCCGACCTGCTACCGCATGTCAGACACCTGTACGGCGAAGACCATCCCGGCACCTTCGCCACCCGTCATCAACTCGCCCTGTTCCGGGGCCGCTCAGGGGATGCCGCCGGGGCCGCCGCCGACTTCGCCGATCTGCTGCCCCACGTGGTGCGCGTGCTCGGCGAAGACCACCCCGACGTCCTCGGCACCCGCCGCAACCTCGCACGCTGGACAGGGGAGGCCGGAGATGCGAGGGGCGCCGCCGCCGCGATGACCGACCTGCTGCCGGACCTGGTCCGGGTCCTCGGCGAGGACCACCCTGACACCCTCACCAGCCGTTACAACCTCGCCTCACTGCTCGGCGACACGGGAGATGCCGTAGGCGCGGCAGCCGCCTTCGCCGACCTGCTGCCGGACATGATGCGGGTGTTCGGTCTGAACCACCCCCACACCTGGGCGACCCACCAGCACCTCTATCGCCGGCACCACCAGGCGCGGTCCGTCATCGCCGACCAGTAGTTCCGTAGTTTTCCGTAGGTCCGGGCGACGGAAAAGACCCTGCCCCGCGGAACGGGACAGGGTCTTCACAGAGCGCCGGGCAGGCCTTGCACCTGCATTTCCCCGCAGGAAGCGGGGCGTCTTTCCTTGGACCACCAACGCATCACCCACCGGTACGACTTCCGCCGACCAGCTCAAGATCAATCATAGCGTACGACCGGAGTGGCGCGGCATGCCTGCCACGGGAGCCCTGGCCGGCCCGCTGGGAGGCGGGACCGTCAGCCGACTCGCAGGAGGGTGGTGGCGGGGCGGATGGCGTCGGGGCCGAATCTGGCGCGGATGCGGTCGCTGACTTCTTCGGCGGCGAGGCGGGCTTCGCGTGCCTGGTCGAGGCTGATCTGTTCGGCGACCTGTCCGGCGGCGACGAGATCTTCGGCTTTCAGGGTGATGGCGGTGATCCGGCCGCGTTGCAGGCCCGCCGCGTCGATGAGCCGGTATGCCATCGTGCGCAGGTCGTCCTCGTGCGCGGACGCCTCGGTGAGGCGGCGGGTCTTGTCCCAGGTGGCGCCGCCGGCGAAGCGCAGGGTCAGGGTCAGAGCGCGGGCCGCCTGACCGCGGCGGCGCAACTGGAGGGCGAGGGTGACGACCGCGTCGAGAAGGGCGGCGCGGACGGCGGCGCCGTCCAGGGCGTGCCGGGGGAAGGCGCGGTGGACGCTCGCGGTGGCGGGCAGGGCGCGCGGGGTGACAGGGCGGGGGTCGATGCCGCGGGCCCGGTCGGCGGCCTGCCGTCCGGCCCGGCCGCCCAGGAGGCGCTGGACGGTGGCGGGCGGGAGCGCGGCGAGCAGGCCGACGCAGTGGACGCCGTAGTCGCGCAGGATCTCGGCCTGGCGGGGGCCGATGCCGTGCAGGGCCTGGACCGGCAGCGGTCCGAGCCACTGCGTGACCTGGCCGGGGGTGACGGCGAGGACGCCGCCCGGCCCGGTGATCCGGCCGGAGGCCGTGGCCGCGACGGTGATGGTCGGACCGATCCCGACCCGGATGTCGACGCCGAGGCGTGAAATCGTCCGCACCCGCAGCACCTCGCCCAGCCGGACGGCGTCCACACCGTGGTAGCGCAGCGCGCCCTTCAGCTCCACGAGGGCCGCGGTCGGGGGCAGCGCCTGCACCACCGGCGACAGCTCCGCCATCAGCTCGAGGACCTGCCGGTAGAGGTCCTCCCCCAGCCGGTCCGGGCAGCGCACATGCATCACGCTCGCCACCTGCCGCACTCCCGTCTCCGTCTCCACGGCATCCACCTCCTCCACTCACGTTATCGAACTAAAATTCGAACACGCGAGATGGTGAAGCAGATCCCCCGTTGTGACGGAGCACGACAGTTTGCGAGCAGATGTCAGCTCGAAAGCCCGGGCTGCGGTGACAGCGGCGGACAGGAGTATGCGCTCCTGCCGGGAGGGGTGACGGGGGAGGTCGCGGCAGGCACCCGGCAGGCCGTTGTCACGAACTACGCTGACATCCCCCTCCCCCTTCCAACAGTCCAGGGAGCAGCGTGCCGCCGTCCTTCGCCCACCGGATAACCAAGTACAACCCCGCCGACCGCGATGAGTGTGGGCACTACAACGGCGCTGACGACACGGTGAGCGACCACGGGCCGGTCGAAGCGGCCTACTTGGAGGCGATCGCCGCCTTCGCGCAGGAGTCGGGCGTTGACCGGCTGGAGATCCGTGAACCGGAGGTGGCCGGCTCCGTTCACTTCGGCCTGGAGGCGCCGGTTGACGGGCACGGCCTAGCTGGGCTGTTCCCGTCCGACCTCACCGGCTACTACGACGGTGCCGAGGTCTCAGTGCCGGTCGCGCTGGAGTTGGTCCGGGCCATGCTCCGAGACCAGGGCGCCTGGTGCCGGCTGGAGCAGCAGGACGCGTTCACCGTGCACGTCGGGTGGGATCAGTACGCGTACGTCGGCAGCAACCAGCCTTGTGAAGCAGCCGTCGCCCGGACCCGCGAGCTCGGCCTGTTTGCGGAACCGATCACGGCGTCGCCCTACGCGGCAGACCTTGAGGAACGAGAGGTGACACAGGCCGCGGACGAGGAGTTCTGGGAACGCGTACGCGCAGAACTGGCCGCGCCGCAGACGCTCCTCCTGGAGGAGGCCTACCTTCGCAACGCCACCCGCTGGCACCGTCTCACCGAGAACAATCTCGATACCGTCCGCGCCGTGCTCGGCCAACGAGCGCTCCTGACCATCTGGCCCGACCTCACCCCTGATGTCGATGCGGTCCTTGCCGCGCTGCCCGAGGACGAATCCGTGGACTTCGTCTGGGAGGCGGCGAACGGAACGATCCGCCATGTGACCGTCGACGAGACCCATCACCAACAGCTCACCACTTTGGCGGCAGGCGCGAGGGCGGCCTGCTCCCTGCCTCTGGCCGTCGACGAGCGCCACCCACTGTTCAACGTTGCTCTACCTGACAGTGACGGCGTGCTGCGCGCCAGGTGGTGACCTGGTTCTCCATGTCCTCGTCGCCGGTTCGCGGGTTCACCTGGAGGGCGAGGCAGGGGCAGCGGCCGGGGCTGCAGTTCATGGTGCCGACCGGCCGCCACCACGGCTTCGAGCCGCTGGAAGGGCAACGTCTGCTTCAGTGAAGATCCGGCTGGACCTCGGTCAGTCGATGCCTTCGACGATGCGGAAGTCGCGCTCGACGCCGTCGGAGAGGGCGACCAGCGCCTCCTGGTAGGCCGCACTCTCGTGCGCCGCGACGGCCTGCTCGAAGCTGTCGAACTCGACCAGGACGGTGCGCTCGGCGATTCCTGCGTCATGCGCCACGACCCGACTGCCACGGGCGAGGACCCGACCGCCCCCGGCCTTGACGGCCGGACCGGCCAGCTTGTTGTAAGCAGCCAGCTTCTCAGGGTCTGAAATGGTGCGGTAGGCGCTGACCCAGTAGCCCTTGGGCATGGGACCTCCAGTGTCGGGGTGAGTGCATCTGACTTACGGGTTGGTCTCGGACAAGCGCCGGCGGGCGAGAGCGAGGCTTGTCAGCGTCGTGATCGCCATGGCGCCGATGCCGACCAGCGCCGCGGTGGTGTAGGCGCTGTCGTCGGGGAGGAGGTGGCCGGGGCCGGTGCCCGCGGCGAGGATCAGGCCGCCGATGGCGCTGCCCAGGGAGTACCCGACGCTGCGGACGACGTAATTGAAGCTCATGGCGCTCGACGTCTCGCTCTTGGGTGTGACGGCCAGGACGACGCCGGGCATCGCGGCCGAGAAGCCGCCGACGCCGAAGCCGAGCACGCCCATCGCCGCGAACAGTTCAGCCAGGTCCGACCGGGCCACCGCGAACAGGGCGAACCCGCCGCCGACCACGACAGCGCTGCCGGCCAGGAGCAGGGGGTCGGTGATCCGCGTCCGGACCCGCGGCGTGAGCTTGCCGGCGACGAACCCCAGCACCGAGAACGGGATGAGGACCAGCCCGGCAGCGAAGGTCGTCAGCCCGAAGCCGTAGCCGGCGCCGGGCGGCGTCTGCGCGTACCGGGTGATGAGCGTGAGCAGGAGGTACATGCCGATCCCGCCGACGAACATGGCGAGGTTCGCCCCGGCGACCGCCGGGTGCCGCACCGCCCGCACATCGACCAGGGGCGTCGTGCTGCGCAGCTCGATGACGGCCCAGACGCAGAGCAGCACCACCGCGACGACGGCGAGGCCCGTCGCCACGGCGAGATGCCGGCTCCACAGATTCCGTTCGCCGGCGAGGAACAGCATCAGCAACAGCGCAGCGGCCAGGACGACCGCGCCTGCCACGTCCACGTGGGCGAAGCGGCCTTCGGGGGCTTCGGGCATGGAGCGCCACGCGGTCAGGAGGGCGGCGGCGGTGACGACCAGGCCGAGGCCGTAGGCGGCCCGTACCCCGCCGAGCTCGGCGAGCAGTGCGGCCAGCGGGTAGCCGACGCCGACCCCGATGATCGAAACCACCGAGATCAGGGCGATCACGGCCGCGCTGCGCTCCTCGGGGAGGTGGTCCCGGGCCACACCCATCATCAGCGCCGTCAGCCCGAGTCCGACGCCCTGGGCCGTCCTGCCGGCCAGCAGCCACGCGAACGGCAGCGGCAGCACGGTGAGCGCGCTACCGGCGACGACGACCGCCAGCGTGGCGAGGATCGTGGCCCGCCGGTGCGGGCCCGCTCCGAGCCGGCCCAGGACCGGCGTGGCGACGGCACCGCTGAGCAGCGCGACGGTCAGCGTCCACTGCGCGCTGCCGAGCGAGACGTGGAACGAGGTCGCCACGCTGGTGATGAGCGGCGCCCCGAGGCTGGCAACCGCCGCCACGACCAGAGCGATGAACATCAGGGCGGGGACCAGCAGCCGCGCCTCGGAACGCGCCACCGGGAACGCCTTCACCGCGACCCCGCCGACCGGCCGCCCGGTCACCGCTTCGGCCCTTCACGGTCCTGGCTTTCGAGCTCTGCCAGATGCTTCAGCGCCGGAAGGGCCGCCATCAGCGCCTCGACCTCGTCGCCGGTGAGCTCGCCGATCAACCGCTCGAACGCGTGGACGCCCGCCTGGCGCCGCGTCTGGACATAGGAGGCGCCGGCCCCGGTCAGGCACACCAGCGTGACCCGCTTGTCGGACGCGTCGCCCCGCCGCTCGACCAGGCCGGACTCCTCCATCACCCGGACCAGGGCGGTCATCGCGGGCTGGGTGACGCCCTCGACCGCGGCCAGATCGGTGATACGCCTCGGGCCGGTCCGGTCCAGGGTGGCCAGGGTGGCGGCGGACGTCAGGCTCATGTCCCGGGGCAGGCGTCTCGCGGCCCTGGTGGCCAGGCCGTAGAGGGCTGCCCCGATGGCGGCGGACGCGCCAGGAGCGATGTCTTGACGACTCATGGTCGAAGCATAGCATTTTTATATTCACAGTTTATGTAAATGGTCGACCGGCGCGGGCGGCCTCGACCGCTGGGGGCCGGTGCCGCCTCAGTGCCCGGCGATGGAATGGCGGCCCGCGTTTCGGCTCAAGAACCGCAGTCGCCCACATCGATGCATGGCGGACCGGCGCGACGGATTGCAAGCATCGGCTCGTTGGACAAGGGCCGTGTGGGATGAGGCACTCGGCAGGGTGTTCGGCTGCCGATGTGGAGGAAGCCCTCTACGATGACCCCATGATCTCCAGCGCCCGCACCGGTTCCGGGGCGAGTTCCGTGCGCTGGATGTGGCTGGTCCTGGCCCTGGTCGCGGGGGTGCTGGGCATGCATGCCCTGTCGCCCACCGGTATGCCGGCCGCGGGGCAACACGACGTGATGATGTCGGCCGAGTCCCCCGGGCACAGCCCTGCGCCTGTCCATGTCGCCGGTGCGGACTGCCGGCATCTGTCCGATGCGGGCGACAGCGGCATGGCCATGGACCACGCCGGCGGGACATGCGCGGCAGGCGGTACGTCCACCGCTTATGTGCCGCCCGCCTTGATGCCCGGTCTGGCTGTTCCGGTCGAAGCTGCCGCGGCCGTCGGCGGCGGCACGGCTGCCGGGTCGGTTGACGGCCGCGCACCGCCCGACCTTTCCGAGTTGCAACTCCTGCGGATCTAGAGGCTCCCGCACGGCACCCTCCTGACGGGGTGACGTGCTCCGGCCTGCATGCATCCGTTTCCTCCCGCGCATGGGCGCGGGCACTTCAAGGAGTTGTACCTCTCATGGCATCTCGCCGTTCCCTCCTCCGCCGGACTGCGGCCCTGGCCGCCACCGTCACCGCAGCAGTGGTGCTGGCCGCCTGCGGCAGCAGCGATTCCTCCTCCTCGCCGTCGGGTCACACCGGCCACGACACGGGAGCGACGTCCGCTGCCGGCGCCTCGGACACCGCTTCCGCCGCGCAGGGCAGCCACAACGCGCAGGACGTGTCGTTCGCCCAGGGGATGATCCCCCACCACCGGCAGGCCGTGGCCATGGCCGACCTGGCCGCTTCGCGGGCGAAGTCCCAGCAGGTGAAGGACCTGGCCGCAAAGATCGAGCAGGCGCAGGATCCGGAGATCGACACCATGTCCGGCTGGCTGAAGGCCTGGGATGCGAAGGTCCCGGCCGCCGCCATGTCCGGCATGGAGAGCATGCCGGGCATGGACCATTCCGATTCCGAGATGCCGGGCATGATGTCGGGCGACGACATGGACAAGCTGAAGGGTCTGTCCGGTGACGCCTTCGACAAGGCGTTCCTCCAGATGATGGTCAGCCATCACGAGGGTGCGATCGCGATGGCGAAGACCGAGCAGGCCAAGGGCGCCTACGGTCCCGCCATGACGATGGCGAAGTCGATCGTCACCTCGCAGTCGTCCGAGATCACCGGCATGAACAAGATGCTCGGCAGGTAGCCGAGCGGTCAGCCGGGCCGGGCCCGGGGCGGTTGCCGGGCAGCCGCCCCGAGCCCGAGAGGTCTCGCTCGAATCCGCCGAGCCGAGCGCGCGCCGGTCATGTGCGGCGCTCAGCCTGTGACGTCGGCGCCGGTCCGCTCGTACCGCTTTCTACGATGCCGGAACGCGATGCCGTGGCGCAGCGCGGTGCGTCCGAGCAGCAGGTGGCCGCCCAGGAGCAGCAGCTTCACCAGGACGAGGGCCAGGACGGCGCCGGCGGCCCAGCCGGTCCATTTCGCGTCGGCCAGTGCCGCGCGGCCGATCCCGAGGTGCACCGCGACGACCACTGCCCCGCCCGCCACGAGGCCCAGGGTGATTGCCCGCCTGCTACGGCCCACGCCCCGGCCGTCGGTGTCGCGGTGCTCGTTGCACTCGGCCTGCGACGGGGTGTCGGGCACGGCTCGCTGCCAGATCACCTGCAGTGCGTCGCGTCGGCCGATCTTCTCGATCCGTGCGGCGATCGCGTCCTGGAGGCGCCGCAGTACCTCCTCGTCGTCGGCGTCGACGCGCAGTGTGAGCGCGTCCGCTGTGGCGTCCAGGGTCCACAGGCCGTCGGCGAAGCGGACGGTGCCGTGGGTGTCCGTGAACTCGACGTGCCTCACCTCGGGCCGCGTCCCGCCCTCGCCGTGGTCGCCGGGCGGACGGTGGCTCATGCGCGGCATCCGGCTCAGATGGCGGCAGAGCTGGACGAGGTAGCGGCTCGCGCGGTCGGTCGCGAGGCGGGTTTCTGCGGTCGGCATGACCGTTCCTTTCTCCGGTACGGGCCCTGCGTCACAGGCGGGTCGGGCTGCCCAGAATTATCGAGACACTTTGTCTCTGTCAAGACACAGCGTCTCGACCTCGTCGTTACGTATGCTTGAGCCATGCCGAAGCTGTGGGACGAGACGATGGACGCGCATCGCCGCGCCGTGCAGGACGCCGTCATGGAGAAGACCGTCGCGCTCGTGGGCGAGCACGGTCTGGCGTCGGTGACGATGTCGCAGATCGCGAAGGAGGCCGGGATCGGGCGCGCGACGCTGTACAAGTACTTCCCGGACGTCCAGTCGATCCTGATCACCTGGCACGAGCGTCACGTCGCAGCCCACCTGAGCCGGCTGTCCCGGGCCCGGGACCACGCGGGCGGGCCCGTGGCCCGGCTCGAAGCGGTGCTGCGCGGGTACGCCCACATCACGTACCAGCGGCCCCAGGACGGAGAGGTCGCCGCTTTCGTCCACCGGGACCAGCACGTCATCGAGGCTCAGCAGCAGCTGCACCATCTGGTGCGCGAAGTCATCGCCGAAGCCGGCAAGGCGGGCGCGGTCCGCGACGACGTCTCCCCGGGCGAGCTGGCCGACTACTGCCTGCACGCCCTGTCCGCCGCAGGGCGGCAGTCATCGGAGGCAGCCGTGCACCGTCTCGTCGACGTCACCCTCTCCGGGCTCCGGCCGACGCATGGGGAGAGCAGCCGACCCGCGAGCCATCACTGACAGCACAGCCGATGCGAGCGGACGCTTGAACGCGCGGCCCGTGAGGGGTGGCTGCGGCGGTCATCGATGATCGTCGTCGGTCCGGGAAGCCGGGTCATCGTGCTCAGTGCCCGCGGACTCAGTGCCTGTCGAGACGGCTGTACTCCCGGCGGCCGGGGTCCGGTCGTCGGCGGCGGACTCGACCCGAGGCTGGACGCGAGCGGGCCGGATGCCGGGCAGCGGCTGGGCGTGCCAGCGGCGCAGCCGGGAGGAGTTGGTGACGACCGACAGCGAGCTGAGTGCCATGGCTGCCGCGGCGATGATCGGGCTGAGCCGGATGCCCCAGAGCGGATACAGCGCGCCGGCGGCGAGGGGAATGCCGACGGCGTTGTAGACCAGGGCGAAGAACAGGTTCTGCCGGATGTTGCGCATCGTGGCCCGCGAGAGCCGGATCGCGGTGACGACCCCGCCGAGCGAGCCGGAGATCAAGGTGATGTCGGCGGCTTCGATGGCGACGTCGGTGCCGGTACCGATGGCCAGGCCGACGTCGGCAGCAGCCAGGGCGGGGGCGTCGTTGATGCCGTCGCCGACCATGCCGACGGTCCGGCCCTCGCCCTGCAGACGCCGGATCTCGTCGGCCTTGTGCTCGGGCAGCACCTCGGCCAGCACCCGTCCAATGCCGACCTGGGCGGCGATCGCGGCGGCGGTGCGGGCGTTGTCCCCGGTGAGCATGACGACGTCGACATCCATCTGCTGCAGGGCCGCGATGGCGGCCGCGGAGTCCTCCTTGACGGTGTCGGCCACCGCGAGCACACCGGCGGGCCGTCGGTCCACCGCGGCGAGGACGGGAGTCCTGCCCTCGGCCGACAGATCAGCGGCGACGGGGGCCAGGGCGGTGGTGTCGATGCCTACGTCGTCCAGCAGCCGGGCCGTGCCGACCAGCACGGCGTGCCCTTCGACGGTGGCTTGGACGCCCTTGCCGGTGACCGAGTCGAAGCCGGTCGCCGCGACCGGGTGGTGACCGCGGTCGCGCGCGCCGGTGACGATGGCCTGCGCGAGCGGATGCTCGCTGTCCGCCTCGGCTGCGGCCACCAGCCGCAGCAGGGCGGTCTCGTCGAATCCACCGGCCGGGTGGACGTCGGTCAGGACGGGCTTGCCCGCGGTCACCGTGCCGGTCTTGTCCAGTACGACGGTGTCCAGCTTGTGCGCTGTCTCCAGGGCTTCGGCCGAGCGGATCAGGATGCCGGCCTGTGCGCCCTTGCCGGTGCCGACCATCACCGACAGCGGTGTGGCCAGACCCAGTGCGCACGGGCAGGCGATGATCAGCACGGCGACCGCGGAGACGAGCGCCAGGGTCAGCGCGGGTGCGGGGCCCAGGGTGAACCAGAGCGCGAAGGTGCCGATCGCGACCGCGATCACCACGGGCACGAAGTACGCGGACACCGCGTCGGCGAGGCGCTGGATGGGGGCCTTGGAGGCCTGGGCCTGCTGCACCAGGCGGACGATCTGGGCGAGCATGGTGTCGGCGCCGACCTTGGCGGCCCGCACCCGCAGGGACCCGGTGCCGTTGACGGTGGCGCCGATGACCATGTCCCCCGTGTGCTTGGTGACAGGCATCGGCTCGCCGGTGACCATGGATTCGTCGACCGCGGAGGAGCCGGCCAGGACCGCGGCGTCCACCGGAATCTTCTCGCCCGGCCGGATGACGAGCTCGTCGCCGACCACGACGTCCTCGATGGGGACCTCGCTCTCGGTTCCGTCCCGTACGACGTGTGCGGTGCGCGCCTGCAGGCCCAGCAGGGCGCGGATGGCCTCGCCGGTGCCGGCCTTCGCCCGGGCTTCCATCAGCCGCCCGAGCAGGATCAGGGTCAGGATGACACCGACGGCCTCGAAATAGACCTCCCGTACGTCCTTCGGCAGCAGCCCGGGAGCGAGGGTGACCAGGAGGCTGTAACCGTAGGCCGCCGACGTACCGAGAGTGATCAGGGAGTTCATGTCGGCGGCCCGGTGGCGCAGGGTCAGCCAGCCCGTCACGTGGATCGGCCACCCGGTGTAGAACATCACCGGCGTGATCAGCGCCAGCTGCACCCGGTGGTCGAGCATCCAGCCGGGCACCCATGCGGCGCCGAACAGTTCGTGCGCCATCACCGCGAACAGCACCGGAGCGGTGAGCACGGCGCCCACCGCGACCCTTCGGGTGAGGTCCTTGATCTCCGCCTGCCGCTCGGCGGCGTCCGCGGACTCCGACTCGGCCGCCGTGCGCTCCTCACCCGCCGACGGCCCGCCCGTGGCAGCACCCGTGGCAGCAGAAGGAGCGGGCGGAGGTGCGGCAGCCGCGGCACGCGCGTCCGGCGTGGGTGCTGTCGCGTCGTCCGCGGGTTCGACCAGCAGCGTGCCGTGGATCATGTTCATCCCGCAGGCGAAGTCGAAGGAGCCCGGCCGGTCCGGGTGCAGCCGCACGGTGGTACGGGTGTGGGCGGGCAGACCCGCACCGACCTTCAGGTCGGGGAAGACCACGCGGGAGGTGCATTCGCCGGCTTCCTGCCGGTCGAAGACCAGCTCCACCGGCATGCCCTGGCGGACCTTGATCAGATCGGGGCTGTAGCCGCCCCGGACCGTCACGTCCACTCGCTGTACCCCGCCTTCCAGCCGGGCGGCACCCGCACGGCGCGGGCCGAAGAAGTACCAGCCCAGCGCGCCGATCAGTACGGCCGCTACCAGGACGACGGTGATGTCGAGGGCACCCATGGGCAGCTCGCCTCCCTTGCCGCTCCCCCTCTCCAGCCTGCGCCCGATCCGTGTGATGCGTGCTCGCGGGCACGCATCCCGTGCCCGGCTTCAGCCGGTGGGGACCACCGCGACCAGGTCCCTCTGCGGGTCGGCGAAGCGGCCGTCCCGCACGAGGGAATCTTCCGATCAGGCGCTCTTCGCCGCCGGTGAACCGGCCGGGCAGAGGGTGCGAGCAGCCGTACGCGCAGCGGCGTCCGGCTTCCGGAAGGGGTCGCCGGTCACACGATCGTCGCAGGACAGGAACCCGCCGCCGAGCGTCTCCCACGTCACCACATACCCCTTGACCGGCTTGGCACCGCCGCCCTGGCAGGTGTACGTGAAGTCGGCCTCGACCAGGCCGACCGAGCCCCACGCGTAGTAGGACCCCTTGAGGTCCCCGATGTTGTAGTAGAAGTCGGTGGGCGTCTCCTCCGGCATCGCCGACTCCGACGGGTCCGCGAGCGGCTCGTCCGTCCCGAGGTACCGGCCGAGGGCCTTGATGGCGTCCGCCGCGCGGACCCCGGGGCCCGTGGACATCACATGGGGCTTGTAGCTGACGCCCTTCAACGGCTTGATCACGCCCGAGACGGAGTCCGTCTTCCTCTTCAGCGTGATCGGGTCGGCGAGCCCGGTCAGCTTCTGCTCGCGCACGACACCGGACCATGCGTACGTACCGTGCGCGCACGCGGCGGCGGCCGCGTGCCCCTCGTCGCCCTGGCCCCCGGCACCGCCGGCGTAGGCGGCGGTGCACAGGAAGAGGACCGCCGCGGCAAGTCCCACCACAGTGCTCGCGAGTGTGTGCCGACGCATGCCGCCCCCGTGCCCTTGTCTCCCCCGTATCCAGAGATGATCACTGAATACGGGCACACCCTACGTGCCGGTGCTTCCGGCGGTCGAGATCGGCCGCGCCTCCCTTCGCGGGAGCTCATGGCCCGGACATCCCTCAGTGGGCCTGCGGGTAGCCGATTCCGGCGATGTCCTGGGCCAGGTCCGCCAGGGTGACCTCCGCGTTCAGCGACGACACGAGTTCCTGGTTCAGCGGCCGCAAGGCATACAGGTCGCTCACCGCTTCCAGATCCACCGCGACCTCGTAGTAGTCCTCGGCGAAGCGCTGGTACGCCTCGGGTGAGCGATCGACCAGCAGTGGGAACAGACCCGTCGCCCCGTCGGGGTCGGTGTGGTCCGAGGGGAACTCGATCGTGCCGTGGTGCCACTGATCGTCCGTCATCTCCCGCCACAGACAGGCCGTCACGACGGGCACGCCGTCCTCGTCGGTGAACGCGGCCTCCTCGACGAAGGGCTTGAAGACGTCGGGGACACCGTCGATCACCCCCGGCCACGGCTCGCCGTCGTGGCCGTACGGACTCATCCGCGATTCATGGCAGAAGCCCCGGACATAGGCCCCGGCCGCCGAGAACACGATGGAGTACTCGTCTCCCGACCCGTCGCGCATCGAGGCCATTTCCTCGCCGTCAGCCCACGTGGCATCGAAGGAGTAGTACCGGCTTTCCCAGTCCGGGCTCAGGATCGCGTCGAGCATCGCGAGCGAGCGGCACAGGTCCCGCAGGTCGCCGACAGCGGGAAGCCTGCGGGCTACGTCGTAGACAGTCACGGGCTCATCCAACCGGATCCCTCTGACAGCCTCAGGTCGCATTCGCCTGCGCGGCCTGAGGCTGACTCCTCGTGACGTCGCGCGCGTCAGTGCACCGTGACGGATGCGGTGGCGGCCGATCCGCCGGCCCAGCCGTAGCGGTGGGCGGTCACCGTCACACTGACCTTCTGGCCCTTGTCGGCCTTCACCAGCACGTAGGTGGACCTGGTGGCCCCGGTGATGGCCTTCCCGTTTCGTTTCCAGGAGTACGAGTACGTGGTGGCCGCCGGCGACCAGGTCCCGTGAGCGGCGGTCAGCCGGTGACCGACCTTGGCGGTGCCGCTGACGGAGGGCGCCTCGGTGTCCTTCAGGGAAGGACCGGCGGCGACTGTGACGGCTGGTGCCGTGGAGTTGACCGAACCGGCGCCATTACTGACCGTGACCTTGCAGGTGACCTTGTGGGTGTAGTCGTCCGCGGTCAGGGTACGGGTGGTGCCGGTGGCGCCCGCGATGGTCCTGCCGTCACGCAGCCAGGACCAGGTGCCGGTCGCGTTGTAGCCGGACCAGGCAGCGGAGCAGGTCAGCCTGGACCCGGTACGGGCGGTCCCGGTCATCGTCGCCTGCTTGGTGATGCCCGGCTTGGCCAGCAGGGTCTGCGACCGTTCCCACACCTGTGAGGTGTAGCGGTCGGCGGAACCAGGCGCGTAGACGGCGGTGCGTCCCAGCACGGTGGCCCGACCGTCAGGTCCCGCCGCCACTTCGCCTGTCAGGGCGTCCATGTCGGGGACGGCGGCGACCGGTGTGGCGTTGAGCGCGGTGGCCTTGCTCCAGGTGCCGTCGGCGCGGACGGCCCACTCGAGGTAGTGGTCGTCGCCGTTGTCGATGCCGGGTGTCTGCGGCCATACGACCTGTACGGTCCCGTCCGCGCCGATGGACGCGTCCACCTGCCAGTCGACGTAGCCGGTCGACAGCGTCTTCGGTGCGGACCAGGCTCCCGTGCCAGCGCTGCGGGTGACGGCCTGGACGATGGGCATGCCGGCGCTGCCGGTCCAGCCCGCCCACACATAGGTGATGTCACCGTTGGGGGCGGTAAGGGGGCCGCTGTCGTCGTTGTCCTGGAGGATCGGCACAGCGGTCTGGACGGGTCCCCAGCTGCCGGTCGGGGAGGGCCTGGTGCGGGACCTGAGCGTCTCGACCCCGTTGGTGGCGCTCTGCCAGAGCACGGTGGTCGCGCCCCCGGCGGACATCGACACCTGGACGTCGGTGGACGCGGCGTCCGCCCCTGGCAGGGCGGCCGGGGTGCTCCAGTCTCCGCCGGGAGCGACCCGGGTCACGATGGAATCGATGTTGGAGTCGGTGGTCCGGTCCCAGGCGTCCCAGACCACCGTGGCCGCTCCGTCGGGAGCCACCGCGAGGGAGAACTGCTCGATGAAGCCGCCGGAGACGCCTCCCAGACGGTGCGGTGCCGACCAGGTCGTCGCGCCGGAGGCGAGCGTGGCGGTCATCGCCTCGTAGTTCCAGCCCCCGTCGCCCTGGACCCAGACGGCGGTGACGGTGCCGTCCGCCGCCGCGGCCAACCGGGGCATCGACAGGTCCAGTCCGGCGTAGGACGTGAGCGTGACCGGGTCCGACCAGCGGCCCGTCGCCGGGTCCCAGCCGGCCGAGACGGCGGCCAGCGAGCTGTCGGCGTAACTGCCGGTCGTCCAGGCCGCCTCGGCGTGCCCGTCGGCGGTCACCGTCAGCTCGACGGGGGCGGTCGCGTTGTCGCTCGTGAACAGCAGGTGGGGAGCCGACCAGGTGTTACTGCCGGCAGGCCTGACGACGGCCTGGATGTCCCATGCGGTGGCGCCGGCGGCCTTGTTGCGCCACAGGGCGAATACCGTGCCGTTCCCCGCCGTCCTGACATCGATCAGGCTCTGCTGACCGCCGGTGCCGGTCACGGCGACCGCCGGGCCGAACGGGCCGGCCGACGCGGTGTATCCCGCAGCGGCAGCAGGCAGCGCGGCGCCGACCGCGAGTGCCGCCGCCGTCGCCGCTGCGCACGTGGCCATGGCGGTACGCGGTCTGGGTATTCTCAGTGGCACTGCAGCTCCTGTCTCGGACGGGCATGCCTGTGACGCCCGACAGTGCGTCCGGATCCTGCTGTGGGGGCAGCGATCGAGGGGAACCACGTCCGGTCGATGCCCGGCACCGGAACATTGCGCAGCCCGCCCCGCCGCATCACGCCACCACAGTTCCCTGCCGATGGGCTCGTCGAAGCCCTTGTCGTCGGACGCGATGAACGACACTACCCAGCGAGCTTCACACTTTCCGGTGCTGACGGGCCAAGAATGATCAAATTCTCACTGCCCCTGCCGAGCAGCCACCAGTTCCTTCTCGGAAGCCTCAGGGACGCCCCGTTCGCCCCCTGCGGACGGACCCCGATGACGCTCCAGCAGCCGCCGCGCAAGCCGTTGCCCCGGAAGTTCCACCGTGTGATAGGTGAACGCGCTCAGCAAGAGCAGGGCCGAAAGGAAAGCGGCCAGCCAGATCAGCTCTTGTGCCGCACCGTGAGGATCGCCCACTTTCGCCATGGACCAGGACATCACCGAGATCAGCGGACGGTGCAGGAGGTAGACGGAGAAACTCACGAGGCCCAGCCAGGTCAGGGCTGCGGGCATCCTGCGGCGGCGCAGCAGGAAAGCCACACCGAACAGTGCCCAGCCCGCAAGGAACGCGCTGACCCAGGCGATGGGCGAGGCGGTCCAGGTACGTATCTGGGCCCGCTTGTCGTCGTAGAGCAGTCCGGCCGCCGTCCCCGCCACGAGTACGAAGCCGCAGTACGCCCACGCCGCACCCCGGCGGATCTGTCCTCGTTCGGCGCGATAGATCACGGTCCCGCTGAACATCGTGGCCAGGATCAGCAGGCTCTCCCAAGGAGTCGACCGCCCGTTTGCGATCATGAGCGCCAGGCCGAGCCCCGCCAGCAGCGTCGCGCCTGTCAGCTGCGCCGCCCGGCGTCCGGTGAGCAGGGACAGCAGCCCCGTTCCCACCACCACCGCGGTCACCGCGGCCAGCTGCCGGACGGTGAACTCCGGCCGCAGGCTCCACGCTGCCGCCCACGGCCCCAGGAACAGCGCCGCCCCGGCGAACACGACCGCCACGGACCCGCTGCGGCGATGGGCGCCGGTCATGAACAGCAGAGTGACCAGGTAGTAGAAGACCATCTCGTAGGTCAGCGTCCACATCACCGGCAGACCGCTGCGCAGGCCCAGCAGGTCCTGGAGCATGGTCGCGTTGGCGACGGCGGCGAGCAGCGGGTGCTCATGAACCGAGACATCCACCGCGGAGAAACGTTGCGGCACCAGAACGGCCGCGGCGACGAAGACCACCGCGCACAGCGGGTAGAGCCGGAACAGCCGTCCGGTCCAGAACGCCCGCACATCTCCCCGGCGCTCCAGCGAAGCGGGCACGATGTATCCGCTGACCAGGAAGAACGCCATCACCCCGAAAATCCCCGGGTCGAACCACTCCCGCACAGCCGCGCCGAAGCCCACGAACAGCTCAGCGCTCAGGTGGTGCAGGGCCACGGTCAGGGCGGCAATCCCCCGGACCGCGTCGAGCCACCCGAACCGGGTAGCAGTCGACGGCAAAGTTATCCGCGATTTCACCCGCGGACACTAGCAAGATCTCCCACCTGCGCTCGGACCGCCCCCATACACCGCTACGCGCTTGCGTGATCACGGGGGTGTGTCCCACCAACCTGTTCGCAGCCTCATCCAGCGAGGGACCTCCGGACCGGCCCATATGATCGCGCCATGGCGATGCCGGGGTTGGACGACCGGGTGACGACAGCAGACAACTACCGCCGCTTCGCCGAGCGCGAGGCGGCGGGACAACCCGAGCTTGGGAAGCTCAGGTCCTCTTGCCCTGCCTACGGAGCTGACCTGCGGGCAAGGGTGTCAGCGCCCTAGTTGCGGACCGAGTGGGTTCCCGGTGTTCCCCGTGGTTCCCCGCACGACCTGGCACGGTTCCGGCACTGACCGAGGCTCCGCTCCGCGTGACGGCATCGCCAATGGACACAGAAATCGAACACGTGATTGAATTTTGCCATGCGATCGTTCCCCGCCGACCTCGCCCAGGCGCAGCAGGAATGGAGTGTCACCTACCGGCAGCTCGCCGACCGGCCCGGCCGGACCGAACTGCGTCGACGTCTGTACCAGCTGTCGACTCAGGTGTTCTTCCACCCGTACTGGCAACAACGCCGGCCAAGCCCCGCGGCGTGGTGGGAGCTACGCAGTCTGGGGCTTTCGGGCCAGGGCTCCTCGTGGGCGGGTTCATCGCTCGACCTGCCTGCGTTCACCGCGACTGCTGCCACCGACCAAGCGCTGAGGGTCTGCGAATGACGCGTTCGAATGTGGAACGGTGTGCTGGGGATGATCCTGAAGGCGCGTCCGGCCGCATTCGCGTGATCGTCCACCCGCCATCACCTACGGGCGGGCGGCGCGTGCGCGTGGACGGCGAGATCCTCGGCCTGGCCCACGACATGGCGGACCTGGTCGAGTTTCTCCGCCGGGCCGGCCTAGAGCTCGACGCCGACGAGGCTGCCAAGGCGCCCTGGATCGACTGGCGCGGAGTAGGCCCGGACCGTTGGGGCCCGGAGACGAGCGTCTGACGTCTGCACCGCCACGACAGCACCCCAGGCCAACCCGCTTCCCAACTGCGTTTGCGCTTGTCAGGGCTATACGCAAAGGCGTTCACCTGCGTTCATGACCGTCTGGCCTTCGGCGCCGACACGGCGTCGGGTCCCGCCTGAATGACCGTGCACGGGGCTGAACGAGACGGGAACCGAGACGGCCCGGTGTAGGGCCGAGCTGTACTCTGCCGCCCAGATGGAGGGTCGCGGTCTGGGACCAGGGGGTCACGTGAACACAGGCATGGTTAGTCCGCTCGGATCGAGCGGCCCGTCGCGAAACCCTCTCCGTCAGGTCGCACGTCACCTCGGTGCCATGCATCTGAGTGGTGTGATCTTGCTGTTCACATACGTGATCCCTCCGGCCCGGGCTCTCGATGCCTACGGTGCGGCACCAGCCGACGACCCTTCAGCAGACATCCCCCCGTTCGTGATCTTCGCTGTGCTGCTGGTCTACTGCGTGGGCTTTCACCTGATCGTGCAAATTCCGTCCGGGCTTCTGGGGGCGAGGCTGGGCCGCAACCACGGTGGCTTGATCGCCTACGCTTCGGCCCTGGCGTTTGCGGGAGTCTTCACAGCCTCGGCCTCGCTGGTGGTCCTGCGTATGGAGGATTCCGGTGAGTTCATGCAGTTGTGGGTTGACTTCATGGTGCGTGGCTCGCTTGGGCTGGCGGGCTACGTGTGGATAGCTCGGCGGTCGAGGGAGACCACGTCGACGTGATGCCGGTGGAGTCTCAATGGGCGTGGCAGGCGCCGACAACTGCGGTCAGTAGCCGAAGAAGTGAAGGGTCGGGTCTCTGACCTGCGGCCGTGTAATCGATCAACGCTGCGACCTGCGACTTGGCTGTCGACGGTTGTCAGCGTTGGTCGTTGTCGAGCACCTCCGTACGGCCCAGAGACGGCCCGAGCGGGGGTGGTGCGGTGTGCGTCCCTCGATGCGAACTATCGCTGTGGCCTGTCGAGTCAGCCGCGGAGTGCCATGGAGAATTGACCCCATGGCCACGATCCATCGCCGCACCGACACGCTGCCCGTCGGGACAGTTCTGGCATCAGTCGGGGGATTCCTGGACGCGTATACGTTCGTCCGCTATGGCGTATTCGCCAACTTGCAATCCGGCAACATGGTGCTTTTCTGTGTCCAGGCCACAGACCGTCATTGGCACGCAGCGGTCTTGTCGGTCATCCCGATCGGGGCCTTCATCGCCGGCGTACTCGCCGTGGACATCCTCGGCGTGCCCCATGTGGGAAGGCTCGTTCGCCGCCCCCTGAGGCTTGTGTTGACGATTCAGATCGTGCTACTCACAGCAATTGCATCATTGCCCGATGGCACGCCTGAGCCTGTGACGACGGTAACGGTATCGCTCGTGGCCGCGTTGCAATTCGCGACGTTCACGACCCTGCGCAACGCCCCCTACGCCACGCTGATGGCAAGTGGGAATCTGCGGACGAGCATCGGCGCCGCGCACGAGTGGGTGGTCAGCAAAAAGCCGGAGGACGCGCGGCGCGCGGGAAGGTATGCCGTTGTCGTTGGGGCATTCGCGGTCGGCGCAGTGATCGGTGCGATCTGCACCAGATACGTCGGCACCCCGGCGGTCGCCGTGGCTGCCGGCCTGCTCGCCGCGGTGCTCGCGATGCTGATCAGCGAGACGCGGCAGCTTGAGCGTGGTGAAGCAAACGTGTAGCCGTCCGCGACCTCGCCTCCAACCTCCCGCTGATCAGCACGCACGAAGAAAAGCAAGGAATGATGGCTGTCGCGCTCGTTCTGTGGCTACTGCTGCCCGTCGCCTGGGCGGCGCTGCCCTGGTTGCCTCCGAACCGGACGTTCGGCTGCTTCGTGGCAGCGGTGCAGCTGATGTTGTCTGTAGCGACCCTCTCCGCCGGAATGCCGGCGGAGAATCTGCCGGGATGGTTCCTCATACCAGGGCTGGTCTCCTCTGTGGCGCGACTGGCGTCTGTGCCCTTGATTCGCCAGAGGATGGGATGAGCGACGCCGTCCGGCGATGATCTCGACCGGAGGTGTGAACTGCGACGCCCGTTTTAAGAGCGAGGTTGGGTGGTTGCTGGGGTGAGCTGCGGAGACGTGCACTGGGGCAAGTGCACGCTCGTGCTCCGTTGTTGTCACCGAGTCCCCGTGAGCCCCCGCCCGTTCTGGCACGAGAACGGCACGGCCTTGCCTGTCACGAGATCATCAAGGGCCTTGGATGAGCTTCTCGACGCTGAGACAGTTCGGTCATGTATTCACGTCGGGCCTTGATCTGCATCGCGGTACTCGCCGCACTCAGTGCGTGCGGTAGCTCGACGCAAGAGCCTGCCACCCGGCATTCGCGATCCTCTGACGCTGCGGCCACGACCCCGGAAGCGGCTCCCCAGATGGACCCCAGCACGATCCAGGTGAGGATCAAGCTGGTAGGGGGTCCGGCTAACGGCGAGGTCTTGTGGATACCGCTCAGCCGCATCCGAGAGCCCATCACGCCCGAAGGAACTGGGGCGCGCTACGTCATGACGACGGACGTGGTCGGGTCGGGCCCCGACGCTGCCCAGGCGTTTCGACTCGACGCTTCTGCGACCCCCCATGACTGAGGTCGGTGGAGCCTCAATGGCCGAGCGAAGCCGCACAAAGTCTTGAAAACCGTCGTGTCAGCGATGTCACCGTGGGTTCAAATCCCACCACCTCCGCGCTGAGAGCAGCAAAAACGGCCCCTGACCTGTGGCCGGGACGAGCTGCTGCGGGCCGGCGGTCGCCTGGTGTCGGCGGGAGGACGGCTGAGCGGGGCGGCAGCTGCCGCGTGGTCTGGAGGCGTGCACGGTGTGTGCATGGCGATACGTGATCGTATGCGCGGACCTCGCCGCCGGATCAGTTCGGCGTCATGTCCGGCCAGCGGGGCGCGGGAGCTGCGTGGTGCGGCTCTCGAGAGGAGCGGTTCCGGGGCTGGCTGCGCTCTTGTCGTCTGCATCCCGGCGCGGGCGCTGTGGGAAGTGCCGGGTGGCCGGTCTCCGTGTCGAGCGCGCCGGGCCGGGCAGGCACCGTCACAGCGGAGCGCCTGCCGACCGGTGTCGGGCCGGCGTGTTCATGCGCCATACCCGGGTCACGTTGACAGCGCAGTCCGGCACCGGGCAGTAGTGCACGTACTGCTCAGGCAGGCCGTCCCCGGGCAGCACACCTCCCAGGGAACCCAGGTGGTCGTTCCCGGTCGGTGACGAGCGCCCGTTCAAGTGCCGACAGGTGCCAGCCCAGCAGTACCCGCAAGCCTGCTTGGCTGGCCGGACTCTGCTACCGCTCCCCTACCGGGGTGCTGACCCGGCACCACCGCCTCGACGACACCTGCGCCGACCCCCAAGCAGCTCTGTGCCAGGCACGGATGAAGGCCGACTCGGGTCAAGGGGCTGCCAGGGTGGCGCGGTCCCGGGCTCTGTAGACCGCGTCGGTCAGACTGGCAAGGTCATACGGGCCGCGGTGCACGCGGCCGTTGACGAAGAACGTCGGAGTGCCCGCGACCCCGCTGAGGTCGGCGGACTCGACGTCCTCGGCCACGTGTGCGGCACCCCGGTGGGCGCGCAGGTCGTTTTCGAAGCGGTGCACGTCCAAGGCCAGCTGAGCGGCGTAGCGCAGGAGATCCTCCACCCTCAGGTCTCCCTGGTGGTTCAGGAGGACGTCGTGCATTTCCCAGAAGGCGTCTTGGCGTGCCGCCGCTTCGGTGGCCTCGGCCGCGAGTTGTGCGTGGGGGTGTACATCGTTGAGTGGGAGGTGCCGCCAGGTGTAGCTGACGTCTCCGGCGCCGGCGAGAAGCTGGCGCAGCACGGGCTCGGTCTGGCCGCAGTAGGGGCATTCGAAATCGCCGTATTCGACGACGGACACCAAGGCGTTGCGGGGGCCCCGCACGTGGTCACGGTCCCAGTCCACTGGTACGGCGAGGTCGGTGACGCCTTGGCCGGTGCCCAGCAGGGCACGGGTCCGTGTGCCCTGGGGCAGGGCATGGACCAGGGCGGTGATCATCCAGGTGAGTGCCAGGGAGACGGGCACTGTCGCGAGAATGCCGATCTTGGCCTGGGTGAGTTGTTCGCCGCTGAAGGCGAGGGCCGCGATCAGGAGTGACACCGTGAACCCGACACCGGCCGCGCTTCCACCTGCAAGGACGGCGCCCCAGCCCACTTGGGGGCGCAGGTGCCCCCGGCTCAGCCGGGTGGTCAGCAACTCGGCGATGGTGATGCCCAGCGGCTTGCCGACGACATAGGCGACGACGATGCCAAGAGCGATCGGCGAGGCAAGGCTGTCGACGAGACGGTTCAAGGGCACGTGGATACCGGCGTTGGCAAGGGCGAACAGGGGAACAATGACGTAGCTCGACCACGGGTGGTAGAGGCGTTCAAGGCGCTCGTTGGGAGAGATTGCCGTCGCCAGCCCTTGGCGCAGCGAACGCTCGAGTTCTGGGGTGGGCTGCTCCCGGAAGAGCCGAAACAGCCCCGTGGTGCGTTCCAGATCGCTGCGTGACGCCGGATACGCGTAGGTGATCAGGCCGAACATCAGCCCCGTGACGACCGGGTCGATGCCGGATTCGAGCAGGGCCACCCAGACGACGGCGGCAAGGACGGCATAGGGCGCTCCGTGACGTACCCCGGCCCTGCGCAGCAGCAGCACCAACGCAAACGTGGCGATCGCGACCAGCAGCGCCGGCCAGGAGAGCCGGCCGCTGTAGACGAAGGCGATGACACCGAGAGCGACGAAGTCATCGACGACGGACACCGTCAGCAAGAAGGCACGCAGAGTGCCCGGGAGCCGATCGCCCAGGAGCGCAAGGGCCCCCAGGACGAAGGCGGTGTCGGTGGACATGGCCGCACCCCACCCGTGTCCGGCATCGTGCCCGGCGGCGAAGGCCACGAAGACGGCGACGGGAATGAGCATGCCCATGACTCCTGCGACAAGGGGGAGTGTCAGGCGGTGGCGCTGACGCAGCTCCCCCATGTCGAACTCCCGGCGTGCCTCCAGACCGACAACGAAGAAGAACAGCGCCATGAGACCGCTGTTGATCCACTCGCGCAGTTCCAGCCCGACACCGGCAGAGCCGACGCGGACGGACAGCACCGTGGCCCAGGTGTGCTCGTACGCCGCCGGGGCCGCGCCGGCCCACACCAACGCGATGAGTGCTGCAGCCACCAGAACGACAGCGCTGCCCGTCTCGGTGCGCAGAAAGTCACGCAGAGGAGTCCGCATGGCATCCGAGCAGACACTCTGCCCGGCTCGCCGCGAACGTGTGCCAGGGATCTTGGAAGTCATGTCGTGTGCTCACCCATGTCAGACGCGTGATGCGCGGGTCCTTCCAGAATCTGCCTGCCGGCAGCGTCGTGCCTGCTGAGCAAAACCGGCAGACAGCAAGCTACGTGCGCGGCGGACCAATCGCCCGCGCCCTCCACGTCATCCCGTGGCTCCATGCACCCATGCGTTCACGCGGTGCCACTTGGAGGTTCCGTCTGAACTCGACCGATCCATGCGTCGCCGAGAGGTATGAACCGGCGGGGTGAGAGTCCGACGGCATCGACCAGGGCCTCGGCCTCTTCCCTCGACTCGGCCGACCAGGTCGTGTGCGCCGTCAGTTCTCCGACGGGATCCGCGCGGCGATCTCCCTTGCCAGCCGGTCCGCCTGCGCCGACATGCTCCCGCCCTCCTGCGCGACCGCCACCAGCAACGCGAGCAGATCGTGCGCCTCCTCCAGCGTCAGCACAGCCAGACGCTGCGCCGTGTCCGCGAGCGGCACAAACAGGGTGGAGTCCCCACCGAGCGGGTCGTAGTCGTCCATGATCTGGGCAGCGTACCCACCAGGCCCAAGGTCACGCCCAATCCCGGGTTCGCCCGCACCGAAAGCACGCGTGGCTCCGTCCGGGATGGTCCCGGCCGCAGCCACTGCAGGGGCGGCTGCGCAGCCCCGCGGCACGCGGTGCGGGGCAGGGGGCAGCAGTTCCGCCAAGAGCATGCAGTTCCGGGCGCGCCGCCGTGGAGAGGGGTTGTTGCGAATGCGATCCCCGGCCGACGGTCACCGGTCGCTGGCCGGGGTGCGGGTCAGTGGCGGCGGCCGTATCCCCAGAACTCGTCATCGACGAAGCCGCCGCGGTCGTTGCGCAGGGTCGCGGTGTCGTGGTCGTTGTTCCACACGTACGCGCGGCGATCCTGGTGCAGGTCACTCCGAGTGTCGCGGACCTCACCGGTGTGGATACGGACCGCGGCGCGGACGACCAGGCGGTAGCCGTCGAAGGTGTAGGTGTGGCCGGACTCCTCCAAGAGACACGAACTGAGGGCACGACTTCGCTCATTCGCGACAGCCACGATCCAGCGGGATCCCCCGAAGCGACCAACCACCCTTCTACGCATCAGGGGTTGACATGCAGCGCTGCGCAACACAGCCTTTGGCAACGTTGTCATACCAGCTCGGTACAGGAGTGCGGTGCGGGTGGCCAGCACCGTTTTTTGATGGGACGTCACACATGTCAGATCAGTCGGGTCCGTCGCGCCGTCCGTCGCGTCGGACCGTCATCACCACGGGTACGAGCCTGCTGGCCGGATTCGGCCTCAACTCGGCACTGCCCGTGTCGACCGCCGCTGCCGCCCCCACCGGCGCACCAGTCCACCCCTCCGCCGTCGGCGAACTGGCCCTCTACAGGCCCGTCTCGGTCTCCTCGACCGCCTACGCCGCCACACCCGGTTCCTTCGTGGTCGACCGCCTCTCCTCCCCCCGCGTGCGGGGCAGCGGCTGGCGTGCCGAGGACGGCGACCCGCAGTGGATAGCCGTCGACCTCCAGGCAGCCTGCGACGTCGACCGGGTCAGCCTGACTTTCGAGGCAGCCGCCTCCGACCCGGTGTACACGCCGCCCACCACGGGCAACGTGCACAGCGGCACCCAGGGTGACGAGATCCAGTCGAGCTACTCGCTGGTCTTCGTGGTCGAGACGTCCCTGGACGGCAAGTCCTGGACCACCGTGCACCGCACCACGGCGGGCACCGGCGGCGTCGTGGACATCCAGCTCCCCAGCCCCGTGTCGGCGCGCTGGGTGCGTATGACCTCCCAAAAGCGCTCCAGCCCGCTGCCCCTCGGCCTCAACGGTTTCGAGGTCTACGGCATCGCCAGGGGCAAACGCCCCGCTGCCACCGGCTGGACCGACTGGGGCACTCAGCACGGCGAGGCGCCCAGGCTGGCGATCGCCGATGACGGGACCGTCCCCGTGGAGTCGGGCTGGCGGCTCACCATGGACGACTGGGCCGGCGCGGACGGCGCAGGTCTGTCGAAGACGTCCGTCGACACCAGCACATGGCTGCCCGCGACCGTTCCTGGCACCGTGCTCGGCTCGCTCGTGGAGCAGGGCAAACTGCCTGACCCGGTGGCGGGCTTGAACAATCTGCGCATCCCGGAGGCGCTGTCGCGCCACTCCTGGTGGTACAAGCGGGACTTCGCGCTGCCGCGCGGCCTGCGCACGGGCGCAGGCCGCCACGTCTGGCTGGAGTTCGACGGCGTCAACCACAAGGCCGAGGTGTGGCTCAACGGCGAGCGGGTGGGCGATCTGACCTACCCGTTCGCCCGTGCCGCGTTCGACGTCACCCGGCAGCTCGCGCCGAGCGGCGACAACGCACTCGCGGTGAAGACCGCGCCGATGCCGGTCCCCGGCAGCCCCGGTGACAAGGGTCCGCTGGGCGAGTCGTGGGTGGACGCCGGCGCGCAGCAGATGAACCTCAACTCCCCCACCTACCTGGCGTCCTCGGGATGGGATTGGATGCCGGCCGTCCGTGACCGCGCGGCGGGCATCTGGAACCACGTCCGACTGCGGTCGACCGGGCACATCGTCATCGGTGACCCGCGTGTGGACACCGTGCTGCCCGCACTGCCTGACGTGTCGGTGGCCGAGGTGACCGTGGTCGTACCGATCCGCAACGCCGACATCGCCGACCGTGAGGCGACGGTCACCGCGTCTTTCGACGACGTGCGCATCTCGAAGACCGTCAACGTGAAAGCGGGTGAGAGCATCGATGTCGTCTTCGCTCCCGACGCCTTCCGGCAGTTGAAGCTGCACAACCCCAAGCTGTGGTGGCCGAATGGTCTGGGCGACCCCGATCTGCACGACCTCACGCTCGCCGCGTCGGTGGGCGGTCAGGAGAGCGACCGGCGCACCACTCGCTTCGGTATCCGCCAGTTCGGCTACGAGTACGAAGTGCCGCTCGCGTTCACCTCCTCCGGTGACTCCTACACGCAGACTGTGGCCTTCGATCGGCAGCACGCCCGGTACGTCCGCATCAGATGCCTGACCCGGGCGACCTCCTGGGGCAGCTCTCTGTGGACCCTGTCCGTGGGCGACAGCACACGGCCCGGCACCGACCTCGCGCTGCATGCGGCGGCCGAGGCGTCCAGCACCGATCAGGTCAGCAACGGCGCGGCCAACGTCACCGACGGCGACGCAGGCACCCGTTGGTCCTCCGCGTTCGAGGATGATCAGTGGATCCGCATCGACCTCGGCTCCCCCCAGTCCTTCGACCGGGTCGACCTCACCTGGGAGCAGGCGTACGCCAAGACCTTCGTGGTCCAGGTCTCCTCGGACGACTCGGACTGGACCGACGTGAAGTCGGTGGACAACGGCGCCGTGCCACTGCCGTTCAACAACGGCAATGCCAGCCTCCAGATCGAGGACTTCGACCAACAGACCGCACGCTACGTCCGTCTCAACTGCGGTTTGCGCAATAGCAGTTGGGGAAACTCGCTGTGGTCCTTCGGCGTCGTCGACCGGAGTGATCCCGGCACCGATCTCGCGCTGCGGCAGCAGGCCACCGCTTCCACCGAGGAGTCCGACCACCCGGCTTCGCACGCCACCGACGGCGACCCCAGTACCCGCTGGTCCTCCGCTTACGAGGACCACCAGTGGATCCAGGTGGATCTCGGGTCTGCACGGAAGTTCGACCGTGTCGCCGTCGTCTGGGAGACCGCGTACCCGAAGACGTACACGATCCAGGTGTCCGACGACGGCGAGAAGTGGACCGACGTCAAGTCCGTATCGAATACGCCGGATCCGCTGAAGATCAGCGTCAACGGTGTGCGCGTGCTGGCCCGCGGCGGCAACTGGGGCTGGGACGAACTGCTGCGCCGGATGCCGGCGGAGCGCATGGACGCGGCCGTGCGCATGCACCGCGACATGAACTTCACCATGATCCGCAACTGGGTCGGCAGCAGCGACCGAGAGGAGTTCTTCGCCGCCTGCGACCGGCACGGCATCCTGGTGTGGAACGACTTCCCCAACGCGTGGGGCATGGACCCGCCAGACCACGCGGCGTTCAACTCGCTCGCCCGCGACACCGTGCTGCGCTACCGCATCCATCCGAGCGTGGTGGTCTGGTGCGGAGCCAACGAGGGCAACCCTCCGGCCGCCATAGACAAGGGAATGCGCGAGGCCGTGCAGCAGCAGGCGCCCGGCCTGCTGTACCAGAACAACTCAGCCGGCGGGATCATCACGGGCGGGGGCCCCTACGGCTGGGTGGAGCCAGAGAAGTACTTCGACCCCATGACGTACGGCAGCCGTGACTTCGGCTTCCACACCGAGATCGGCATGCCCGTCGTCTCCACCGCCGCCAGCATGCGCAACCTCGTGGGCGACGAGCCGGAGTGGCCCATCAAGGGGGCGTGGTACTACCACGACTGGAGCGAACGCGGGAACCAGGCGCCGCAGAACTACAAAGCGGCCATCGAGGCCCGCCTCGACGCGGCCGGCGACCTGGACGACTTCGCCCGCAAGGCGCAGTTCGTCAACTACGAGAACACCCGCGCCATGTTCGAGGCGTGGAACGCCAACCTGTGGGACAACGCGTCCGGCCTGATGCTGTGGATGTCCCACCCTGCCTGGCACAGCACGGTCTGGCAGACGTACGACTACGACTTCGACGTCAACGGCACCTATTACGGCGCCCGTTCGGCCTGCGAGCCGCTGCATGTGCAGGCCGATCCAGTCGAGTGGCAGGTCATCGCGGTGAACCACACTGCGGCCGACCTGCACCGTGCCACCGTCACCGCGCAGCTGTTCGACCTGTCCGGCCGCCAGCTCGGCGGGACCAAAACGGCCCGCGTGGACGTGTCGCGGGCGGACACCACCAAGGCGTTCACTGTCGCGTGGACGGACGATCTTCCGGACCTGCACCTGCTGCGGCTGACCCTGGAGGACTCCCGCGGCAGGCATCTGTCACGGAACACCTACTGGCGCTACCGCAACCCCTCGGACCTGCGGGCCCTCAACAAGGCGAAGACGGTGAAGCTGACCGGCGCGATCACACAGAGGTCGCGCTCCGGGCACCGCCAGGAGCTGACGGCGGTCGTCCGCAACCATGGCTCGGCGGTCGCCGCCATGGTGCGGCTGTCACTGCTGGAGGACGCTCACGGCCGCCGGGTGCTGCCCACGCTGTACAGCGACAACTATCTCTGGCTGCTGCCCGGCGAGTCCCGCACAGTGCAACTGTCCTGGCCGGAGAGCGCGTGCTCGTCACGGCACCCAGTGCTGGCGGCCGAGGCGTACAACAGCCCTGTCACGACGCTGCGCGGCTGACCCGCGCCGTGTCCCCGGCCCGGCCACCCCCGCCCGGGCGGGGGACACGGCATCATCC
>NZ_JBEOWS010000063.1:0-34011 GCF_040296125.1 Streptomyces sp. NPDC002265
GAAGCCGCCGGGACCGGTGCGGCGAACCCCTGGGCACCGCCGACGGCCCCGGCCGTCGGCGACGGACCCGGCCACACCGTCGCGACGCCCACCTGGCCCGCTCCCGCCCCGCCGGCCGGTCACGACCGGCAGACGGCCGTGACCATGCCCGACGCCGGCAATGTCACGGTGCCCGGCGCGCCGTTCGCCGGCCCGGGCGGAACGCATCCCGCGGTACCCGGCGCCGGGACGGACCAGCCGTGGACCGGTCCGTTCGCCCCGCCCTCCCCGGCCGCCCCCTCCCCGGCCGGGCCCGGCGGTCCGGCCGGCGCCTATCCGCCGCCGTACCCCGGGGCGACGGCGGGCGGTCCGGCCGGTGCTCCCGGCAACCCCTTCGCGCCTCCGGTCCAGGGCGGTGAGCCGGTCCCGCCGCCGCCCATCGCTCCGGACGGCCCCGGCCGGACGCCGTACGGCTACCCCGGCGGCTACGGCTATCCGGCGCAGCCGGGCTACGGCGGCGCCCACGGACCGCAGGCCCCGGGCACTCCCGGCCTCCCCGGCTACTACGGCTGGCCCGGTATGCCGCCCATGGCGGACAACGGGATGGGCACCGCAGGTCTGGTGCTGGGCATCCTGTCGGCCATCGTGTTCTGCCTCTGGCCCATCGCCATCATCATGGGCGTCCTCGGACTGATCTTCGGCCTGATCGGCCGCAGGAAGGCCAAGCGGGGTGAGGCCACGAACGGGGGCCAGGCCCTGGCCGGTGCCATCTGCGGTGGTGTGGGCATCTTCCTCGGCATCGGAATGATCGTCCTGATGTTCGTCGCCCCCTGATGCCGCCCCCGATCCCGCCCTCTGAGCCGGCCGCCTGATCCGGCTCTCCGATCCCGTCCCCGATCCCGGCCGAGGCGGCGCGGGGGCCCTATGCCCTCGCGCCCGGTTCCGTGCTCACCTGTGCCCGTATCCGCTCCCGGGCCTCCATCAGCGCGAATCCCAGCAGGTTCGGCCCTCGCCACCGCCGCGGGTCCGCCGCCGCCTCGTCGTCCGCGGCGAGGCCGATGCCCCAGATCCGGTCGACCGGACTCGCCTCCACCAGGACCCGCTCGCCCGTGCCCAGCAGGAAGTGCCGCAGTCCGGGGTCGGAGCCGAACTTGTGGACGCTGCCCTCGACCACGATCCGGAACCGCTCGCGTTCCCACACCGTCCCGTCGAAGCCGCGCACCAGCCGCCCGGCCTTCTTCGCCTGTGCGGGGTGCCCGGCGGCCAGGACGAGCCGCTCCGCCTCCGGGTCGCCGAAGAGCCGTGCCTTGCCGGCCATCATCCAGTGCTCGGCGGTCGCGTAGGCGACGCCCTCGACCACGAACGGTGACGGCCACCACTGGCTCAGGCAGCTCGCCCCGAGCCGGCCGTCGGGTTGGGGGCGGTGGCCCCAGAACCGCAGATATTTGATCCTCGCCCCCGCGTGGACCTCCCTGACCAGGGTCTCCCAAGAATCGATCTTTCCCATGCACGCGAGTCTGGCAGGTACCACTGACACTCCGTCCTTCCTTTTCCGTGCCGACTCGACACCTGGTCGACAGATTCCGTCGCGTAACCAAAAGGCAACAACGGAATCACTTGTTGGAGTCCTTTAGCTCTGTCAGGATCGGCACTCAAATCGAGCTGGAGCTACGCCACCCGCCCCCCGTACGACCGGTACGAGCGGGCCCACGGCGGAGGAGAGCGACATGCAGAACCCGGGCACAGCCAACGCCACCCCGGACCGGTTTCCCGCCCAGGAACGCCTGGCGGACGGTGCGCAGTTCATCGCCGGCCGTCTGACCAAGGGCACCTCCGGTCGCACCCACGCGGTCGTCGACCCCGCCACCGGTGAGGAGGTCTACACCTTCGAACTGGCCGGACCCGACGACGTGGACGCGGCCGTCGCCGCCGCGCGCGAGGCGTTCCCCGGCTGGTCCGGTGCCACGCCCGGCGAACGCTCCGAGGCGCTGCACCGTTTCGCCGCCGTACTCGCCGAGCGCGCCGAGGACTTCGCGCGCGCCGAGTCGCTCCAGTGCGGCAAACCGCTCAAGCTGACCCGCGAGTTCGACGTCCCGGGAACCATCGACAACACGGCCTTCTTCGCCGGTGCCGCCCGGCATCTCCAGGGGCAGTCCGCGGGCGAGTACTCCGGCGACCACACGTCGTACGTCCGCCGCGAGGCGATCGGTGTGGTCGGCTCCATCGCGCCCTGGAACTATCCGCTCCAGATGGCCGCCTGGAAGATCCTCCCGGCGATCGCCGCGGGCAACACCATCGTGCTGAAGCCGGCCGAGCTCACTCCGCTGACCGCACTGCTCTTCGCCCAGGCGGCGACCGACGCCGGACTGCCGGACGGGGTCGTCAACATCGTCACCGGCACCGGCCTGGAGGCGGGCGAGCACCTCGTCGCCCACCCCGACGTGGCCATGACCTCCTTCACCGGTTCCACCGCCGTCGGCAAGCGGGTCGCCGAGATCGCGACCGCCACCGTCAAGCGGATCCACCTGGAGCTGGGCGGCAAGGCCCCCTTCGTCGTCTTCGACGACGCCGACCTGGAGGCCGCCGCCAACGGCGCCGTCGCGGGCGCCCTCATCAACACGGGCCAGGACTGCACGGCCGCCACGCGCGCGTACGTGCAGCGCCCGCTGTACGAGGCGTTCGTCGCGCGCACGGCCGAACTGATGGAGACCGTACGGCTCGGCGACCCGTTCGCCCCCGGCACCGACCTCGGTCCGCTGATCTCGCACGTCCAGCGCGACCGCGTCGCCGGGTTCGTCGACCGGGCCCGCGCCTACGCGCGCGTGGTCACCGGCGGCGAGATTCCCGCGGGGGATCTCGCGGACGGCGCGTACTATCGTCCCACCCTTGTCGCGGACGCCGCGCAGGACAGCGAGATCGTCCAGTCGGAGATCTTCGGTCCGGTACTGGTCGTTCTGCCGTTCGACAGTGATGATGAGGGCCTCCGGTTGGCCAACGACACCCCGTACGGCCTTGCCGCCTCGGCGTGGAGCCGGGACGTCTACCGGGCGAACCGGGCCACCCGTGAGATCAAGGCGGGCTGCGTGTGGGTCAACGACCACATTCCGATCATCAGTGAGATGCCGCACGGCGGATACAAGCAGTCCGGCTTCGGCAAGGACATGTCCGCGTACTCGTTTGAGGAATACACCCAGGTCAAGCACGTCATGTTCGACAACACCGCGGTGGCCGGGAAGGACTGGCACCGCACCGTCTTCGGGGACCGGCCGTGACCGCCGCCCGGCGGTAGCCGGATACGCGACGGCCGGACACCCGAGACGAACGGCCGTCGCCGAGTGAGAAACCAGGCCGCCTGACCCGCGGCCGCCCATCCTCCCGAAAGGGCACCACGCGCATGGAGCAGTACGAGCCCGACCGCCTGACCCCGGCCCAGACGGCCGCCATGCGGCGCAGCCTCCGCAACGGCAGGGCAGCCATGACCCGCCGTTCGCTGCTGCGCGCCTCCGCGGGCGGCGCGCTCGCGGTCGGCGGAATCGGGGCGCTGAGCGGCTGCGGGATCCCCGCGGCCGGCAAGACGCAGGGCGGTACCTCGGCAGAGGACCACTCGGCCACGGAGAAGACCCTCAACTTCTCCAACTGGACCGAGTACATCGACCTCGACGACAGCGGCAAGCACCACCCGACGCTGGAGACGTTCCGCAGGCGGACCGGAATCTCGGTGAAGTACACCGAGGACATCAACGACAACAACGAGTTCTTCGCGAAGATCAAGCCGCAGCTCGCCGCGGGCCAGGACACCGGCCGCGACCTGATCGTCCTCACCGACTGGCTGGCCGCGCGCGTGATCCGCCTGGGCTGGGTCCAGAAGCTGGACCCCTCGAACCTGCCGCACGCCTACACCAACCTGTCGCCGCAGTTCCGCAACCCCGACTGGGACCCGGGACGCGCCTACTCGTACCCGTGGCAGGGCATCCCCACCATCGTCGCCTTCAACAAGAAGGCGCTCGACGGCATCGAGGTGAAGTCGGTCTCCGACCTCCTCGACAACCCCAAGCTCAAGGGCCGCGTCTCGTTCCTGTCCGAGATGCGCGACACCATGGGCATGACGCTGCTGGACATGGGCAAGGACCCGGCGAAGTTCACCGACGACGACTTCGACGCCGCCATAGCCCGGCTCCAGAAGGCCGTCGACAACGGCCAGATCCGCCGCTTCACCGGCAACGACTACACCTCCGACCTCACCAAGGGCGACATCGCGGCCTGCGTCGCCTGGGCCGGCGACATCGTCCAGCTCAAGAACGACAGCCCGGACGTCGACTTCGTCATCCCCGACAGCGGCTACATGACGTCGACCGACAACCTGCTGGTGCCCAACAAGGCGCGTCACAAGACGAACGCCGAGCGGCTGATCGACTTCTACTACGAGCCGGAGCAGGCCGCCGCGCTCGCCGCGTACATCAACTACGCGACTCCGGTGGAAGGCGTGAAGCCCTACCTTGCCAAGATCGACGAGGACGCGGCGAACAACCCGCTGATCGTCCCCGACAAGGCCATGCAGGCCAGGTCCCATTCCTTCCGCGCGCTGAGCCAGAAGGAAGAGACGGCCTACGAAGAGAAGTTCGCGAAGCTCACAGGGGCGTGACGATGATGACGACAGAGAACAGCGGCGACGTCCGCCTCACCGGGATCAGCAAGACCTACGGCTCCTTCACCGCCGTGCACCCGCTCGACCTGACCGTGCCGCAGGGCTCCTTCTTCGCCCTGCTCGGCGCCTCGGGCTGCGGCAAGACCACCACCCTGCGCATGATCGCCGGTCTGGAGGAACCTTCCTCCGGCACCGTGCACCTCGGCGACCAGGAGGTGACCCACCTGCCGCCGTACAAGCGGCCGGTGAACACCGTCTTCCAGTCGTACGCCCTCTTCCCGCACCTGGACATCTTCGAGAACGTCGCCTTCGGCCTGCGCCGGCGCGGGATCAAGAGCGTCAAGAAGCAGGTCGAGGAGATGCTCGACCTCGTCCAGCTCGGCGAGCAGGCGCGCAAGAAACCCCACCAGCTCTCCGGCGGCCAGCAGCAGCGCGTCGCGGTGGCCCGCGCGCTGATCAACCACCCCAAGGTGCTGCTGCTCGACGAGCCGCTCGGCGCCCTCGACCTCAAGCTGCGCCGCCAGATGCAGTTGGAGCTCAAGCGGATCCAGACCGAGGTGGGCATCACCTTCGTCCACGTCACCCACGACCAGGAGGAGGCCATGACCATGGCCGACACGGTCGCGGTGATGAACGCGGGCCGGGTCGAGCAGCTCGGCTCGCCCGCCGACCTCTACGAGAACCCGCAGACGACGTTCGTCGCGAACTTCCTCGGCACCTCCAACCTCATCGAGGCCGAGGTCGACGCCAAGTCCGGCGCCGAGATCGTCCTGAAGGCCGGCGGCGGCAGGCTCGTCCTGCCCGAGGCGCGCTGTTCCGCGCCCACGGCGACCGGCGGCAAGGTGCTCGTCGGGGTCCGCCCGGAGAAGATCTCCCTCGTCCACGCCGACGAGGCGGACGCGATACCCGACGGCCGCAACCGCGTCACCGGCAGGATCGCGCAGTCCAGCTTCATCGGGGTCTCCACGCAGTACGTCATCGACAGCCCCGTCTGCCCCGAGTTCGAGGTCTACGTCCAGAACATCGACCGCGACTCCCGGCTCGCGCCCGGCGCCGAGGTCGTCCTGCACTGGAACCCGGAGCACACCTTCGGCCTCGACGCAGCTCAGGACATCGACGCGGGCGTCGAGACGGCCGAGGAGGAGGCCGCCTGATGGCAACCGTCACCGAGGCCGAGGCGGCGCCACCGCTCGCGCCGCAGCCCGACCCGAAGCCGCCGAAGAAGCGGGGCCGCCTCGTCCCGTACTGGCTGCTGCTGCCCGGACTCCTTTGGCTCCTCGTCTTCTTCGCGCTGCCGATGATCTACCAGGGCTCCACCTCCGTGCAGACGGGCTCCCTGGAGGAGGGCTACAAGGTCACCTGGCACTTCGCGACCTACTGGGACGCGCTGAGCGAGTACTGGCCGCAGTTCCTGAGGTCGGTCTTCTACGCGGGCGCCGCCACCGTGCTGTGCCTGGTGCTGGGCTACCCGCTGGCGTACCTGATCGCCTTCCGCGCGGGCCGCTGGCGCAACCTGATCATGATCCTGGTGATCGCGCCGTTCTTCACCAGCTTCCTGATCCGCACCCTCGCCTGGAAGACGATCCTCGCGGACGGCGGACCGGTCGTCGGTGCCCTGAACACGCTGCACGTCCTGGACGTCACCAGCTGGCTCGGCTGGACGGCCGGCGACCGCGTCCTGGCCACCCCGCTGGCGGTGGTGTGCGGTCTGACGTACAACTTCCTGCCGTTCATGATCCTGCCGCTCTACACCTCGCTGGAGCGCATCGACGGACGGCTGCACGAGGCGGCGGGCGACCTGTACGCCAGGCCGGTCACGACCTTCCGCAAGGTCACCTTCCCGCTGTCGATGCCCGGGGTGGTCTCCGGCACGCTGCTGACCTTCATCCCGGCGGCCGGCGACTACGTCAACGCCGAACTGCTCGGCTCCACCGACACCCGCATGATCGGAAACGTCATCCAGACGCAGTTCCTGCGCATTCTCGACTATCCGACGGCCGCGGCGCTGTCCTTCATCCTCATGGCCGCGATTCTCCTCATGGTCACTTTCTACATCCGCAGGTCCGGGACGGAGGATCTGGTCTAAATGCCCTTCGTCAACTGGCTCAAGCGCCATCTCGTGGTCATCGCGGGACTGCTGACGCTCTCCTATCTGCTGCTGCCGAACATCGTCGTCACGGTGTTCTCCTTCAACAAACCGAAGGGCCGCTTCAACTACCAGTGGCAGCAGTTCTCCACGGACGCCTGGAAGGATCCGTGCGGCGTCGCCGACATGTGCGGCTCGCTGTCGCTCAGCCTCCAGATCGCCTTCTGGGCGACGATCGGCGCCACCGTCCTGGGCACGATGATCGCCTTCGCGCTGGTCCGCTACCGCTTCCGCGCCCGCGGCGCGGTGAACTCGCTGATCTTCCTGCCGATGGCGATGCCCGAGGTCGTCATGGCCGCCTCGCTGCTCACCCTGTTCCTCAACATGGGCGCCCAGCTCGGCTTCTGGACGATCCTGATCGCCCACATCATGTTCTGCCTCAGCTTCGTCGTCACCGCGGTCAAGGCGCGCGTGATGTCGATGGACCCGCGTCTGGAGCAGGCGGCCCAGGACCTCTACGCCGGACCGGTGCAGACGTTCCTGCGGGTCACCCTGCCCATCGCGGCCCCCGGAATCGCCGCCGGCGCGCTGCTGTCCTTCGCGCTCTCCTTCGACGATTTCATCATCACCAATTTCAACGCGGGTTCGACCGTCACGTTCCCCATGTTCGTCTGGGGTTCGGCACAGCGCGGCACGCCCGTCCAGATCAATGTCATCGGTACGGCCATGTTCCTGCTCGCCGTACTGTTCGTCCTGGTTTCCATGCTCATCGGAAACCGCCGCGGCAGGCAAAAGGCATAAGCCTTTCGCGGTGATCCCGTTTCGATAGACCCTTCGTAGGGAGTTGAAATCATGGCCCCAAGCGCCATGACCCGGTGGACAAAGTCTCTTTCCGAAGCACAGCCGGTCCCGTACTGGCTCGAAGACCCCGGCAAGCCCCACCCCGAGCCCGCGCTCACCGGCCCCGAGACCTGCGATCTGCTGGTCGTCGGCGGCGGCTACAGCGGACTGTGGACCGCGCTGATCGCCAAGGAACGCGATCCGCACCGTGACGTGGTGCTGCTGGAAGGCCGTGAGGTGGGCTGGGCCGCCTCGGGCCGCAACGGCGGCTTCTGTGCCGCCTCCCTCACGCACGGCCTGCCCAACGGCCTCACCCGCTGGCCGGACGAGATCCACAAGCTGGAGGAGCTGGGCGCCCGCAACCTCGACGAGATCGAGAAGGCGGTCGCCCGCTACTCCCTCGACTGCGACTTCGAGCGCACCGGCGAGATCGACGTCGCCACCGAGACGTACCAGGCGTGGGAACTGCGCGACTGGTACACGGAGCTGGAGCGCAAGGGTCTCGCCGACGGCATCGAGTTCCTGGACGCCGACGCCGTGCGCGAGCAGGTCGCCTCGCCGACCTTCCAGGCCGGTCTGTGGGACCGCCGGGGCGTGGCCATGGTCGACCCGGCCAAGCTGGCCTGGGGCCTGAAGAAGGCCTGCCTGGAGTCGGGCGTACGGATCTACGAGCACACCCCCGCCCTGACCCTGAAGCCGTACGGCGCCGGCATGGCCGTGGGCACCCCGTACGGCGAGGTCCGCGCCCGCCGGGTGGCACTGGGGACGAACATCTTCCCGAGCCTGGTCAAGCGGGTACGGGCGTACACCGTGCCGGTCTACGACTACGCCCTGATGACCGAGCCGCTGACCGACGCCCTCCTGGCGTCGGTCGGCTGGAAGAACCGGCAGGGCCTCGGGGACTCGGCGAACCAGTTCCACTACTTCCGGCTGTCGGCGGACAACCGGATCCTGTGGGGCGGCTACGACGCGATCTATCCGTACGGCGGCCGGGTGCGCGCCGAGTACGAGGACCGGCCGGAGACGTACGCCAAGCTCGCCGGGCACTTCTTCACCTGTTTCCCGCAGCTGGAGGGCGTCCGCTTCACCCACGCGTGGGGCGGCGCGATCGACACCTGCTCGCGCTTCTCGGCCTTCTTCGGCACGGCCCACCAGGGGAAGGTCGCCTATGCGGCCGGCTTCACGGGGCTGGGCGTCGGCGCGACCCGGTTCGGCGCCGACGTGATGCTGGACCTGCTGGCGGGCGAGCGGACCGAGCGCACGGAACTGGCGATGGTGCGAAGGAAGCCGCTGCCCTTCCCGCCGGAGCCGTTCGCCTGGACCGGGATCGCGCTCACCAAGTGGTCGCTGGCACGGGCCGACGCGCACGCCGGCCGGCGCAACCTGTGGCTGAAGACGATGGACCGGCTGGGCCTCGGCTTCGACAGCTGACCGGCGGCGGGCCCCCACAGGCCCGGGCCCGGCCGGCGGGTATGACCGGGTTCACTCCTTCGGGGAACCGCAACCCGCGTAATGCCGGCGGGGGACCTCCCTCTCCCTCGTGACGCGACAGCGTCCACGAGACACGGGGAGGTCCTCTCATGACCGGCGCCAAGACGGCCGTCGACTGGCTGGCATCCGTCGCACCCGACCCCGAGGCCTGCCGCTTCGAGTGGGAGCGCAACCCCCGCGGGGTCGCGCTGCTGCCGGCCGGCAAGGCCTGGGACGTACTGATCCTGCCGGGCGAGCTCGGCCTCCGGACGCTCGACGTGCTCACCCGCATCCTCGACCAGCCGGGTCCGGTGCTGGCCGACTTCGGCGACGCGCGCGTCGGCTTTCTGGTGCCGCCCGGCACCGCGGCCCGCTGGCTCGGCACCGGGATCCGTACGGTCGGCGCCGGAAGCTGGATCGTCGTGCCGTATCCGGGCAGGTCCACCGGCAAGGTCCGCTGGCTGGTCCCGCCGGACGGCACCGGCACCCTCACCGACCCGGCCCTCCTGGAACTGGCGATGCACGAGGCGGCGGCGGGCCTGGCGATGGAGGAGGGCGGTTAGGGCCTGTCCGGCGGATCATGCCGCGGACGCGGGGTCTGGCACGCCCATCTGCGGCGTTGTCGTCGGTCGCCGACGCTCCGCGTCGACTCCCTCCTCCGCCTTGCAGCCGGACGCACCAGACCCCACTCACCTCGGCTGATACGGCACCGCTGCTTTCCTGCGACTTGATCCGCCGGACAGGCCCTAGGGCCGCCGTCGGGGGGTGTTCAGGGGAGTGCTCCCCGAGGACAGCCGGAGGAGAAGGCGCCACAGCGCGAAGAGCAGCACCGTGCCCAGGCACCAGCCGGCCACGACGTCCAGCGGCCAGTGGTAGCCGCGCCGGACCAGGCCGTAGCCGACGCCGAGCACCAGGACGAGGCAGCCGCCGAGCAGTGCGCGGCGGGCCGGGCCGGGGCGCAGCAGGGGCAGGAGCAGCAGGGTCGCGGCACCGTAGGCGACGGCGGCGGTGACGGTGTGGCCGGAGGGGTAGTAGCCGACCGCGGGCGGCACGGCCGGGGTGCCCGGGCGGGCCGTCCACTCCTTGAGCGGGACGACGATGGCCGGGACCAGGACCAGCAGCGCGGCCGCGGCCAGCGGCGGCAGCCACCAGCGGGGCGCTCCCGCGGCCCGGCCCGCCCGGGCGGCGTACACCGCGGCCAGGGCCAGGACGGGCACCGCGACCGGGACGCCGCCGAGGTCGGAGAGCAGCTCGCCGAGACGGTCGGGACGCACCAGGGCGTGGCTGACCCGTTCGTCCACGCGCAGCAGCGGTCCGTCGGCGAGGACCTGCCAGGTGATGAGGGCGAACAGGAGCGCGGGCACCCCGGGCACGAGCAGCAGGAGCGGGCGCGGCCGCCGCCCGGCCGGCGCCGTCGCGGCGAGGGGTTGTGCCGCGGCGACGGGCGGTGTCGTGACGGTCGGCTGTGCCGCGGCGACGGGCGCTGTCGTCACGGTCGGCGGTGTCGCGACGGGCGGCGGTCCTGCGGCGGTCGGCGGCGCGGGAACGCACTCGGGCTGCGGGTCCGGGCGGGTCGGCATGGACTCCACCCTGCCAGGTCCGAGCCGGAGCACGGGAACAGCGTGGCTCCGGGACGACGCGAACCGCCCCGTTCGCCGAGGCGAGCGGGGCGGTTCGGTGGCGCGGTGACAGAGTGCAGGTCGGCCGCCCCGGAACAAGGGGGGGTGGTTCCGAGGCGGCCGACCGGATCGGCAGGCCGCGCGCCCCGGGGGGTCTGGGGCGGGCGACTGTCCGATCGGTGAGGAAATCCGGGGCCGGGACCCCGGTTGTGTGCGCGAGGGCACGACCAGGTCGAAGCTGGGGAGGCCTCGGACCTGAGGTCACCCGCAGTCCCCTGCGGGTGAGGGTGTATCTCTCATCTGGAGAGAACCTACGGCAGCGGATCCCCCCGGGACAGCCGGAACCGGGTCCTGCCATCCACCTCGCACACGTTCTTCACACGCTCTGCCGTTCATCCCTCAGACGTGCGGGAACCGGGCTCAGATGCGCGCGAAGGCCTGCTCGATGATGTCGAGACCCTCGTTGAGCAGGTCCTCGCCGATGACCAGCGGGGGCAGGAAACGGAGCACGTTGCCGTAGGTGCCACAGGTCAGGACCAGCAGGCCCTCCTGGTGGCAGGCCTTGGCCAGCGCGGCGGCCGCCTCCGGGTGCGGCTCCTTGGTGGTCCGGTCCTTGACCAGCTCGATGGCGATCATCGCGCCACGGCCACGGACGTCGCCGATGATGTCGAACTTCTCGGCCATGGCGGTCAGGCGCGCCTTCATGACGGCCTCGATGTTCTTCGCCTTGGCGTTGAGGTCGAGCTCCTTCATCGTCTCGATGGCGCCGAGCGCACCGGCGCAGGCCACCGGGTTGCCGCCGTAGGTGCCGCCCAGGCCGCCCGCGTGCGCGGCGTCCATGATCTCGGCGCGGCCGGTGACGGCGGCGAGCGGCAGACCGCCCGCGATGCCCTTGGCGGTGGTGATCAGGTCCGGGACGATGCCCTCGTCCTCGCACGCGAACCACTGACCGGTGCGGCAGAAGCCGGACTGGATCTCGTCCGCGACGAAGACGATGCCGTTGTCCTTGGCGAACTTGCTGATGGCAGGCAGGAAGCCCTTGGCCGGCTCGATGAAGCCGCCCTCGCCGAGCACCGGCTCGATGATGATCGCGGCGACGTTCTCCGCCCCGATCTGCTTGTTGATCATGTCGATGGCCTGGGCGGAGGCCTCGGCGCCGGCGTTCTCCGGGCCGGTCAGCCAGCGGTAGCCGTACGCCACGGGCACCCGGTAGACCTCGGGCGCGAACGGGCCGAAGCCGTGCTTGTACGGCATGTTCTTCGCGGTCAGGGCCATGGTCAGGTTCGTCCGGCCGTGGTAGCCGTGGTCGAACACGACGACCGCCTGGCGCTTGGTGTAGGCGCGGGCGATCTTCACGGCGTTCTCGACGGCCTCGGCGCCGCTGTTGAACAGCGCGGACTTCTTGGCGTGGTCACCCGGGGTGAGCTCGGCCAGGGCCTCGGCGACCGCCACGTAACCCTCGTAGGGCGTGACCATGAAACAGGTGTGGGTGAAGTCGGCGAGCTGCGCGGAGGCGCGGCGCACGACGGCCTCGGCGGAGGCGCCGACCGAGGTCACGGCGATGCCGGAGCCGAAGTCGATGAGACGGTTGCCGTCGACGTCCTCGATGATGCCGCCGCCCGCGCGGGCGGTGAAGACCGGGAGCGTGGAACCCACGCCGGCCGCCACCGCGGCCAGACGGCGGGCCTGAAGCTCCTGCGACTTCGGGCCGGGGATGGCGGTGACGACGCGGCGCTCCTGCGGAAGTGCGGTCATGGGGGGCTCCCTGAAGATCTTGCGAAACCGGAGAATCCGGGCGGGCGTTTTCGGACGCTTACCTCTTTTCTCGCAGGCTAGGACGGGGAGGGTGGGGTGGGCATGCTCCATGTGGGCGTTTTCCGCGGCGCCGGTTGTCCGCCGTGGACATAGAAGCCTCCCGGGCCATTGCCGCGGTCCGGCCGGGTAAGCGGTGAACTCCCCTTGCGGGGGCGTTAGATTGACTCGCTGATGGTGGACGGAGCGGCTGGTCAGGGGGCAACGGCGATGGACAGCGACGGGACGCAGGACGCGCGGGGCACGCATGCGAATCCTGTGCCGCGCCCGGCGGGACCGCCACAGGTGCCGGCCGTCCCGGCCAGGCCCGCGGCGCCGCCACCGCCCGCGCGCGCCCCCGAGCCGGGCGCGCGGACCCGGCCGGCCGTCGCCGACTGGCTGGACGCGCCCCGCCCGGACGCCCGGCCCGGCATCTGGCGGCTCGGCTACCGGCTGCCCAAGGCGGCCCGGGCCGCGCAGCGACTGGCCCCGGTCACCGTCGTCGGCGTGCTGGTCCCGCTGGTCGCCGCACTGCTGCTGTGGTCCCTGTGGCGCCGCGGCACGCTGCCGTACCAGTGGGCGCTGCTGCGGCTGTTCACCCCGGACGACTGGTGGTGGGGCGGCACCCTCGCGTCCCCCAAGGGCATGGACGGCGCCGAGGCCAGGGTGGTCTACGACGGCGTCTTCTTCGCCGTGCTCGTCTACGCCATGGGCCGGCTGGGCAGCTGGGGCGACATCGTCCGGCACCTGGTCACCCGGCGCGAGCAGCCCGTGCGCGCCCTGCTCGCGGCCCTGGGCGCGCTGGTCACGCTGAGCTTCGTCTTCCCGGGCGCCTTCGGTGCCGGCTGGGACGCCCTGCCCGTCGTGGACCCCCTGTTCTCCCTCGTCGTCCTGATCACCGGCGGCTACGACGTCTTCACCTCGGCGCTGACCACGGACGCCCTCTACGCCCTGATCACCCTGCTCGTCCTGTGGCCCTTCGCCAGGATCGGCGGCTGGTGGCCGCTGCTGCGGACCCGGCTCGCCGCCCGCGGCGGCACCAAGGCGGGCGCGACCCCGCAGCCGGCCCCGGACGAGTCCCGGGCGTCCTGGCCCGAACTGCGCGCCGCCGGGCAGCACGAGGCGGCGGACATCCTCACCGCCGAGGTGCAGGCCGGCCGGATGAACGACGTGGACTGCGCCCGGATCGAGCACGCCTGGAACCGGGCCAGGAGCCTGGCGCGGCTCACGGCCTTCACCGACGCCGTGCTGCGCCAGGGCGCCGCCGCCCTCACCCACCCCTCCGGCGCCCGCGACCTGCCCGGCCGCGCCGCCCGGCACGACCTGCTCGCGGGACAGGTGCGCATCGGACGGTGGGCGAGCGGCGACCGCACCCCGCCGGCGTACGGCGGGGCGGGCGCGGCCCTCGGCCCGGAGACGCTCGGCACCTCGCTCCTCGTCGTCGGCCCCTCGGGGTCCGGCAAGACCCGGCACGTGATCGCTCCCGTGGTCGAGTCCCTCGCCCTCCAGGCCCTGACCGGCCGGTGCGCGGTGGTCGCCGTCTGCGCGGCCGGGACGCCGCTCGGCCCGGACTCGGCGTTCGACGTCGTGGTGCGCGTCGGCAACCCCGCCTCCGTCCACGACCTGGACCCCTACGCCGAGGCCGACGATCCCGACGAGGCCGCCGGCTTCCTCGCCGAGGCCCTGGCCGGCGACCTGGACACCGTCGGCGCCCAGCGGGCCGCCACGACCCTGGCCCAGCTGCTCGGACCGTACCGGGCGGCGTACGGCGCGTTTCCGAGCCTGCCCGTGCTGCGGGAACTGCTGGAGGGCGAGCCGACGGCGCTGGCGGCCCTGCGCGAGGCGCTGACGGGCGAACGGCACCTCGCGATGCGCCGCGAGCTCGACGCCCGGCTCCGCCAGGCCGGCACCCCCGCCGACCCGGCCCCGGCCCTCGCCGATCGGCTCGCCCTGCTGGACCGGCCCGCCTTCGCCGACTTCTTCGGCGCGGGCGACGACACGATCCGCCCGTTCTCGCTGCGCGCGGTGGCCCACCATCCGCTGCGCGTCCGCGTCGACCTGCCCGAGCACGGTCACGAGGAGGCGGCCCGGCTGATCACCCGGCTCGTGCTGGCACAGTTCGCCGCGGTCGTGCGCGACACCGGCAGGGCGCACTTCGCCGGACTCGTCCTCGACGACGCGACCGGCGCGGTCACCGCCGGGTCCGTACGCCGTACGCAGGGACTGCGCTCGCAGAACGCGGGCGTGGTGTTCGCGCTGCGCACCGTCGCCGACGTCCCCGAGGCCCTGCACGGGCCGCTGTACGGCGCGGTCGGCTGCCGGCTGGCCCTGTCCGGGGTGACGACCTGGGACGGCAGCAGGTTCGCCGCCGCCTGGGGCACCGAGTGGGTGGAGACGCGGGAGGTGGCCCAGCACACCGTCTTCGCGGACCAGCCGATGACCCGCGCCATCCACGCGCTGCGCAAGCTGGTGACGGGCAAGGCGGTGACCACGGAGGCGGTGACCGTGCGCAAGGTCGAACGCGAGCGCTGGTCGGCCTCCGAACTCGCGCACGGGGTGCCCCCGGGGCACGCGGTGCTGTCGCTCACCACCGTCAAGGGCGATCACGCGCCGCCGCTGCTGGTGGATCTGGGGGACGCACGGGCGGCGGGTGGCCGCTGAGCCACATCTGTGAACGTACGGTCACACGATGACCGTACGGTGAGGCAGAATCTGCATAGGTTGTTCATACGCGGCGGCCAAAAGGCCGCGGTGACCACCGGAGCTGCCCAAACCCGTACGGACAGTGCCGGACCGGACCCACAGACCTGAAGGCCTCATGCCCCCTACGCTCGCCTCGCTCGTCCACCACTCCGCACTCAAGCTGACCGTGCGGGCCGGGGAGGAGCGCCTGGACGTGCCGGTCCGCTGGGCGCACGTCAGCGAGCTCGCCGACCCCGTCCCCTACATGGAGGGCGGGGAGCTGCTGCTGATCACCGCGCTGACCCTGGACGCGGAGGATCCGGAGGCGATGCTGCGGTACGTCAAGCGGCTCGTGGGCGCCGGGGTGGTGGGGCTCGGCTTCGCCGTCGGGGTCAACTACGACGACATCCCCAAGGCGCTGGTCGACGCGGCCGAGCAGGAGGGGCTGCCGCTGCTGGAGGTGCCGCGCCGCACGCCGTTCCTGGCCATCAGCAAGGCGGTCTCCGCCGCGATCGCCGCCGACCAGTACCGGGCCGTGACCGCGGGCTTCGCCGCCCAGCGCGAACTGACCAGGCAGACCCTGAGCTCCGGCCCCGAGGGCCTGCTCGCCGCACTCGCCGCGCAGGTCGACGGCTGGGCCGCGCTGTACGACGCCTCGGGCGCCGTCGTCGCCACCGCGCCGGAGTGGGCGCTGCGCCGGGCCGCGCGGCTCACCGCGGACGTGGAGCGGCTGCGCGAGCGGCCCGCCCCGGCCTCGTCGGTGGTCGGCGGCCCCGGCAACGAGGACCGCGTCGAACTCCACTCGCTCGGCACCGGCCGCCGCCCGCGGGCGGCGCTCGCCGTGGGCACGGCCGCCGCGCTCGGCACCGCCGAACGGTACGCCGTCCACTCGGCCATCGCGCTGCTCACCCTCACCACCGAGCGCTCCCGCTCGTTGCACGCGGCGGAGCAGCGGGTCGGCGCGGCCGTGCTGCGCATGCTCCTGGCCGGGGAGCCGGACCACGCCCGTGCCGTCGCCGGAGACCTCTACGGCGGGCTGCTCGACGCGCCCTTCCGGGTCATCGTCGCCGAGTCGGCGTCCGCCTCGGCCGCACTCGCGCGCACGCACTCCGACCCGGCCGCGAGCATGGCCGCCGCCAAGCCGTCGGCGGCCGCCCTCGCGGCCGCCGAGGCGGGCGGCGATCCGCTGGGCGGGCTGGCCGAGACCGCGGAGTCCGCCGCCGCGCGCGCCGGGGAGGCCGTCCTCGTCGTCCCGGACGGGGAGCGGCTGGTGGTGCTGGCGGTGGACGGGGGCGCGGCCGTGGCGGCGTGCGGGGAGTACGCGACGGCTCTGGAGGCGGCGCGGGCCGCGGGGACGCGCGAGCAGACGTCCGGCGGCGAGGAGGACGAGCTCGTCGTGGGGCTGTCCGCGCCGGCCGGGCCGATCGCGGCCGGGGCGGCCTACAAGCAGGCCGAACAGGCGCTGTCCGTGGCCCGGCGGCGCGGACGGGTCTTCGTCGAGCACGAGCAGCTGGCCGCGGGGTCCGTGGTCCCGCTGCTCGCCGACGACGCGGTGAAGGCATTCGCGGACGGGCTGCTGCGGCCGCTGCACGAGCACGACGCGACCGGCCGCGGCGACCTCGTCGCCTCGCTCCGGGCCTGGCTGTCCCGGCACGGGCAGTGGGACGCGGCGGCGGCCGACCTGGGCGTGCACCGGCACACCCTGCGGTACCGGATGCGGCGGGTCGAGGAGATCCTCGGCCGGTCATTGGACGATCCGGACGTACGGATGGAGCTGTGGCTGGCCCTGAAGGCGACGGCGGCCCCGGAACCCGCCCCGCCCCGGCCCTGATCCACCCCGAGCCGAAACCGCCCGAGTGTGCGGGGGCGACCGTGCCAAACCGTAGCGTCCTGGGCGGCCATCACTCCTGCACGGACAAACGCCCGCTCGCCCGTGCGGGCCTACCGTGGTGGAGGAAAGCCAAGAAAACCTCCAAGCGGAAGGGCCGGGAACTCGCACATGCCCCAGGAAAATGTTGTGGGGGCCAGCCACGCCTTCTGGCTCGCCGGCCGCCAGGTCACCGGCGAGGACAGCTTCGACGTCACCTCCCCGTGGGACGGCCGGCTCGTCGCCAAGGTCAGCGTGCCGACGGACGCCCAGGTAGAGGAGGCGGTGGCCGCCGCGTACGCCGTACGGGACGAGTTCGCCGCCACCCCGGCCCATGTGCGCGCCGCCGCCCTCGACCACGTCAGCCGGCGTCTGGCCGAGCGGACCGAGGAGATCGCGCAGCTCATCTCCGCCGAGAACGGCAAGCCGATCAAGTGGGCCCGCGGCGAGGTCGGCCGCGCCGTCTCGGTGTTCCGGTTCGCCGCCGAGGAGGCCCGGCGCTTCAACGGCGGCGAGGCCCAGCGCCTCGACACCGACGCCGGCGGCCAGGGCCGTCTGGCCCTCACCCGGCGCTTCCCCAAGGGCGTCGTCCTCGGCATCGCGCCCTTCAACTTCCCGCTGAACCTGTGCGCCCACAAGGTCGCCCCGGCGATCGCGGCCGGCGCGCCCATCATCCTCAAGCCGGCGCCCGCCACCCCGCTCTCCGGCCTGATCATCGGCGACCTGCTCGCCGAGACCGAGCTGCCCGCGGGCTCCTGGTCGATCCTCCCGGTGGCCAACGACAAGATGCCCGCCCTGGTCCAGGACGAGCGCCTGCCCGTCATCTCCTTCACCGGTTCCGAGACGGTCGGCTACGCGATCATGGACTCGGTGCCGCGCAAGCACTGCACCCTGGAGCTGGGCGGCAACGGCGCGGCCGTCGTCCTCGGGGACTTCGCGAGCGACGCGGACCTCGACTGGGCCGCGACCCGGATCGCCACCTTCTCCAACTACCAGGGCGGTCAGTCCTGCATCTCCGTGCAGCGGGTCATCGTGGACTCCGCCGTCCACGACCGGCTGCTGCCGCGTATCGTCGCCGCCGTCGAGGCGCAGGTCACCGGTGACCCCTCCGACGCCACCACGGACGTCGGCCCGCTGGTCAGCGAGGCCGCCGCACAGCGCGTGGAGTCCTGGGTCGACGAGGCCGTCACCAAGGGCGCCGCTCTCCTCACCGGCGGCAAGCGCGAAGGCGCCTCGTACGCGCCGACCGTCCTGACCGGAGTGCCGGCGGACGCCACCCTCGCCTGCGAGGAGGTCTTCGGACCGGTCCTCACCGTGCAGAAGGTGGACGGCGAGGCCGAGGCCTTCGCCGCCGTCAACTCCTCCAAGTACGGCCTCCAGGCGGGCGTGTTCACCCACGACCTCCAGGCCGCCTTCCGCGCCCACCGTGCCCTGGAGGTCGGCGGCGTCGTCATCGGCGACGTGCCCTCCTACCGCGCCGACCAGATGCCGTACGGCGGCGCCAAGCAGTCCGGCGTGGGCCGCGAGGGTGTGAAGTTCGCGATGGACGACTACACCTACGAGCGGGTCCTGGTGCTCACGGGCCTCGCCCTCTGACACAGCACGCACCCACCCCGAAGGGGCCCGGCACCGATCGACTCGGTGCCGGGCCCCTTCTCTGCGCCGGCCTCCTCCGGACCCTCAGCCGGAGAAGCCGACGTGCGCGAGCCGCAGCGGGCCGCGCAGCCTGAGCCGCAGGTCGCGCACGCCCTCGGCGGCGAAGTCGGCGCCGAGCGTGCGGTAGTCGTACGGGCCGGAGCCGGGCGCGGGGAGGGCGAGCACGGCGCGCGGCGCGCCGCCGCCGAGCGACACCTCGACCGTGCCCGTGCCCGCCACGGTCACCGTCACCCGGTCGACGCCCGCGCCGAAGTCGCAGTCGCGGTAGACCAGTTCGCCGGTCCCGGCCGGTCCGGGCGTCACCGCGTCGCCGGACACCTTCGTACGGTCGACGATCACGATCCCGCTCTGCTCGTCGAAGTCGGCCGCGCCCAGGCCCCGTTCGCGCACCGGACGCGGTGCCGCGGGCTCGCCGTCGAGCGTCACGGTGGTGCGCAGCCGGACGTCCTCGCTGGAGGCGCCGACGAGCAGTTCGTACGGGCCCGGTTCCACGCGCCACCCGCCGTGCGCCACGTCCCAGAACCCGAAGGCCGAGAGGGGGACTTCGAAGACGGGCCGCGCGCTCGCGCCGGGCGCCAGGGTGATCCTGCCGTGCGCCGCCAGTTCCCGGCGCGGGCGGACCACCGACGGGTTCACCGCGCGCAGATAGAGCTGGGGGACCTCGTCGGCGGTGACGTCACCGGTGTTGGTGACCGTGCAGGAGACGCGGACCGTGCCGTCCGTGACGTCCGCCGACAGCTCCGCGTAGGCGAAGGACGCGTACGACAGCCCGTGGCCGAAGGGGAACAACGGGGTGCCCTCGAAGTACTGGTACGTCTGGCGGGAGCCGATCACGTCGTAGTCGAGGAGGCCGGGCAGGTCGGCGTCGTCGGCGTACCAGGTCTGCGGCAGCCTGCCCGCGGGGGAGACGTCGCCGGCCAGCACCCGGGCCAGGGCGGTGCCCGCGGCCTGCCCGCCGTGCGCGGTCCACAGCACGGCGGACAGCGCGTCCGGCGCGAACGCGTAGGGGTACGCCGAGACCAGCGCCAGCACCGTGCGCGGGTTGGCGGCGCGGGCGGCGCGCAGCAGCCGCTCCTGCTGGGCGGGCAGCCGCAGCGTCGTACGGTCCTCGGTCTCGCGGCCGTTGATGTGCGGGTCGTTGCCCGCCACCACCAGGACGGCGTCCGCCCGCGCGGCGACCCGCGCCACCGCGTCCTCGCCGCGCTCGGCCAGGACGATCTCGAACGTCTCCGGGTCCGTGCCGCTCCCGTCGGCGACCCGTACGCCGTCGGCGGCGACACACACGGGACGGCCGGTGCCGAGGTGCCTGAGGAGGTGACCGTCGCCGTGGGGTTCGAGACGGAAGGTCTCCTGGACCACCCAGCCGCCGGGCCGGTCGGCGGAGGCGCGGACCCGGCCGTCGTCGGCGACCGACAGATAGCGGCCGTCGGGGGCGCGCAGGGTCAGGACGCCCTCGCCCCAGTCGGCCAGCGCGAGTTCCGTACCGAGGACGTCGGTGGTGAGCGGGGGCAGATCGGTGCGGCCCGCGAGCAGGGCCGGGTCCAGCGCGCCCTCGGCGCCGCGCACCGCGCCGGCGTCCTCGGTGGCGTCGTCGGGGGCGGGGACGTGCAGGAACGTCCCCGCGGAGGTCCGCAGCCGCACCCGGTCCACGCCCTCCGCGAACTCGACGCGCTCGGCACCGAACCGCTCGTACAGGGCCTCCAGGGGAGTGGAGCGGTGCAGGAGCGAGCCGCTGTACCAGTCGAGTTTGCACTCGTCGGCGAGCAGGCCGACCACCGCGAGGCGGGTGTCGGGGGCGAGGGGCAGCAGGCCGTCGTTGCCGAGCAGCACGATCGCCTGCTCGGCGCTCTCCCGGGCCAGCGCGCGATGCGCCGGGGTGTCGAAGTCGGCGCTGCCCGTGTGCGGGTCGTGGTCCGGGTCGAACTCGCCCAGGCGGAACCGGACGGAGAGCTGGCGGCGCACCGCGATGTCCACGTCCGCCTCGGTCAACAGGCCCTGTTCCAGGGCGCCATGGACGCGCGCGACGATCGTCCGGCCGTCGGTGCCGTGGTCGGTGAAGCTGTCGACACCGGCCAGCAGGGCGGCGGCCGTCGCCTCCTCGTGGCTGTCGAAGTAGTGCTCGGAGTCGACCAGGTTGGAGGGGGCGCCCGCGTCCGAGCAGACCAGGAGGTCGGCGTCGGTCCAGGCGCGCAGCTGCTCGCGCAGCAGCGGCGAGACATGGTTCGGGCGGCCGTTGACCAGGTTGTAGGCGGGCATCACCCCGGCCGCCGTGCCCGCCTCGACCGTCTCGCGGAAGGCCCGCAGGTCGTACTCGTGCAGCACCCGCGGGCGTACGGAGCTCGACGCGGTGTCCCGGGCGGTCTCGTTGTTGTGGGCGAGCCAGTGCTTCAGGACGGGCGCGGTGCGCCAGTAGACCGGGTGATCGCCGCGCAGCCCCCGGGTGTACGCGACCGCGATGGCCGAGGTCAGCCGCGGGTCCTCCGAGTAGCCCTCCTCGTTACGGCCCCACAGCGGGTGGCGCAGCAGGTTCACGGTCGGCGACCAGACGTTCAGGCCTACCCGGTCGTCGCGCGAGCGCATCGCGCGGGCCTCCTTGGACACCGCCTCGCCGACCCGTCGTACGAGCTCCGGGTTCCAGGTCGCGCCCAGGCCCACGGCCTGCGGGAACACGGTCGCCGGACCCATCCACGCCACGCCGTGCAGGGCCTCCTGCCCGGTGCGGAAGACGGCGATGCCCAGCCGCGGGACGGCCGGTGCGAACTGGTGCAGGAAGGAGACCTTCTCGTCGAGGGTGAGCCGCCCCAGCAGATCGTCGATGCGCTTCGCGAACGGCAGCCGCTGGTCGCGAAACGGCGGTGCGGACGGTGAGGGTGCGGTCACGTGGGGATCTCCTTGCGAGGCAGCGGCATCACGCCTTCGAAGCGCTTCGATGCTCATTCGACACGGGGGCGGGTGTCAAGGTGCTCGGCGTCAACAAGTCCGGCGCGTGGCCGACTTGGCAAGCAGCGGATGAGCGGTCGAGACGTCCGGATACCTCGGAGGAATCTTGGAAGCGGCCCTTGTGCACCCCCTGCCCTTCACCTAACCTCGCAGCAACATCGAAGCGCTTCGACTGCGAGGTCGCCCTCGGGAGGGGCACTTTCCTCGGCATTGGTCGGAGGATCCGCTTCGGCTCAGCCAGTTCCACTCGAGACACCGCAGCCGACGGCCACCGCCGGGTGTCCTGGTGCGCCACGAAGGGTTGACGCAATGACGCCGAACGCCGCTTCCGCCTCCTCCGCCCCGAGCCGGAGAAGCTTCCTCGCCTCGACGGCGGTCGCCACCGCCGTGGTGGCGGGAGGGATGCCCCTGCTGGCCGCCTGCGGCGGCTCCGACAGCGGCTCGCGCGACGGCACCACGTCGGGCAAGGACGCCAAGAAACTGCTGCCGGCCTTCGTCGCGGGCAGCGTCGTGACCCCCGACATCGCGGCCCGCAACGGCTCCGCGGTCGGCTTCACCGGCAAGCTCGACCTCGCCACGCTGAAGACCTCGGTCCCGAAGAAGCTCGGCAAGGGCGGCAAGGTCTCCATCATGTCCCCGTTCTGGGGCTCGCCGCCGAAGGCCGACAACGCCTACTACACGGCGATGAACGACCTCATCGGCGTCGACGTCGTCTGGCAGAACCAGGACGGCAACACCTACGACCAGAAGCTCGGCGCGGTCCTCGCCTCCAGCGACGTACCGGACGTGGTGGTCGTCCCCGGCTGGAACATGACCGGCAAGATCCCCAGCGCCGTCATCGCCAAGTTCGCCGACCTCGGGCCCTACCTCTCCGGCGACGCCGTCAAGCAGTACCCGAACCTCGCCGCGATCCCGACGGACGCCTGGCAGCGCTCCCTGTTCGGCGGCAAGCTGCGCGGCCTGCCGATGCCGTCCTCGTACGTCACCAGCATCGTGCCCTTCTACCGCAAGGACGTCTTCGACAAGGAGGGGTACCAGGTCCCCACCTCCGCCGACGAGTTCCACGCCCTGGCCAAGGAGATCACCGACGCCAAGGCCAAGCGCTGGGCCTGCCTGGACATGAAGTGGACCGCCTTCAACATGTTCGGCGTGCTGTCCGGCGACGAGAAGTCGCTCGGCTGGAACCTCGTCGACGGCAAGCTCGTCAACCGCATCGAGACCCAGGAGTACCTCGAGGCGCTGGAGTGGACGCGCAAGCTGTTCGCCGAGGAACTCGTCCACCCCGACGCCAAACTGGGCAAGAGCCAGGCCACCGACCCGGCGCCCAAGTTCGTGGCCGGCGAGTTCCTCATCTACAACCAGGACATCTCCCAGTGGTACGGCCAGGCCGCCGCCCAGGCCACCCAGAACCCGGACTTCCGGATCTGGGGCATGGACATCCCCGGTCACGCCGGCGGCAAACCCACCCTGTGGGCCAAGAACCCGGCCGGCATCTTCGCCTTCGTCAACAAGAAGGCCTCCGAGTCGGTGATCCGGGACGTGCTGGCCGTCGCCAACGTCACCGCGGCGCCGTACGGCACCAAGGAGTACATGCTCACCAACTACGGCGTCGAAGGCACCCACTACACCGTCAAGGACGGCCTGCCGGTCAAGACCGACCAGGGCAACATCGACGTCCTCAACGCCTTCGTCATGGTCGCCAGCCCCGCCGCGACCATCGCCCACCCCGATCTGCCCGAGGTCGCCAGGGGCCAGGTCGAGTGGCAGCAGCGGATGGGCGCCTGCACCCGGAAGTCCGCCTTCTACGGCATGCAGATCACCGAACCCGCCCGCTGGACCAACCTCATGAACGACTTCGAGCAGCTGGAGGACGACATCGTCCGCGGCCGCAAGAAGATCGGCGACATGCAGCAGGCCGTGTCCGACTGGAAGAGCAAGGGCGGCGACCAGCTGCGCGACTGGTACCGCAAGCTGCTCGACGACAACGGCTCGGCGGCGAACTGACCGGCGGCGAGACGAGGAGAACGGCGTGTCCCACAGCACGGTGCCTCGGAGCGGGACCGAGGCCGACACGACGGGTACGACCCCGGTGGCGTCCGGCGGTGGCACCAGGGCGCGGCGGGCGCGGCCCCCGGGCGAGCCGGGCCTGCGGCACCGGCTGCGACGCGACCGCGTGCTGCTCCTGATGACCCTGCCGGCCGTCGTGCTGGTCCTGCTCTTCAACTACATACCGATCCTCGGCAATGTCGTCGCCTTCCAGGAGTACGACCCCTACGTCAGCGACAACGGGATCGTCTCCATCCTGCACAGCCCCTGGGTCGGTCTGGAGAACTTCCAGCGGATCTTCGAGGACTCGGCCTTCTGGGGCGCGGTCCGCAACACGCTGGTGCTGTTCGTCCTCCAGCTCGTGCTGTACTTCCCGGTGCCGATCGCGCTCGCGCTGCTCATCAACAGCGTGGTCAGGCCCAGGATCCGGGCGATCTCGCAGGCGGTCCTCTACCTGCCGCACTTCTTCTCCTGGGTCCTGGTCATCGCCGTCTTCCAGCAGCTCTTCGGCGGCGCCGGGCTCCTCTCCCAGCTGCTCCGGCAGCACGGGTACGACGGTCTCGACATCATGACCGACCCGGCGACCTTCAAGTTCCTCGTTACCGCGCAGAGCGTGTGGAAGGACGCGGGCTGGGGGATCATCGTCTTCCTCGCCGCCCTGGCCTCGGTCAGCCCCGACCTGTACGAGGCCGCCGCGATGGACGGCGCGAACCGGTGGCGGCGGATGTGGCACGTCACCCTGCCGGCCCTGCGCCCGGTGATCGCGCTGCTCCTTGTGCTGCGCGTCGGTGACGCCCTGACCGTCGGCTTCGAGCAGATCCTGCTGCAACGCGACGCGGTCGGACCGGGCGCCGCGGAGGTCCTCGACACCTTCGTGTGGTGGAACGGCGTACGCAACCAGGACTTCGGCTACGCGGCCGCCGCCGGTCTCGTCAAGGGCGTGGTCAGCCTCGGGCTGGTCCTCGCCGCGAACAAGGTGGCCCATCTCATGGGCGAGCAGGGGGTGTACCGGAAATGACCGCCACGACCGGCAGACCGGCGAGCGCGGCCGTACCCGCGTCGGGCGACGGCCCGGGACGCGGCTCCGGGCGCGGTTCGGGGCGCGGTTCGGGACTCGGCTCCGGGCGCGGCCCGGCGCACCGACCGGGCCGGTGGGTCGCCCCGCCACGCCCGGTCTGGGAGGAGGCCCCCAGCCCGGCGGGCCTCGCCGGCAAGGGCCTGGTCCTGGCGCTGGCCTGCCTGGGGATCCTCTTCCCGCTCTGGATCGTCCTGGTCACCAGCCTCTCCTCGCGCAGGACCATCGACCAGGCCGGCGGTCTGGTGATGGTGCCCAAGGGCATCACCTTCGTCGCCTACCGGGAACTGCTCGGCGGCGGCCAGGTCACCCGCGCCGCCGTCATCAGCATCCTGATCACCGTGGTCGGCACGCTCTTCTCGATGGCGGTGTCCGTGCTGTGCGCCTACGGCCTCTCCCGCACCGGCTCGCTCGGCCACCGCTGGATCCTGATGACGCTGCTGGCGACCATGTTCTTCAGCGCCGGTCTCATCCCGACCTATCTGCTGGTGCAGTCCCTGGGCCTGACCGACACCTATCTCGCGCTGATCCTGCCGAGCGCGATCAGCGTCTTCAACATCCTGGTGCTGCGCGGCTTCTTCATGGGCATCTCACCCGAACTCATCGACAGCGCGCGCATCGACGGCGCGGGCGACCTGCGCATCCTCTGGCAGATCGTGATGCCGCTCTCGCGCGCGGTCCTCGCGGTGATCACGCTCTTCTACGCCGTGGGCTACTGGAGCGCCTGGTTCAACGCCTCCCTCTACCTCAACGACCAGGACATGATGCCGTTGCAGAACGTCATGATCCAGCTGGTGCAGAAGCAGGAGGCCCCGGTCGGCCTCGGACAGGCCATCAAGACCGGTGAACTGTCGGGACTGGCCGTGCAGATGGCCGTCATGGTGCTGGCGCTGCTGCCGGTCGCCGTGCTGTCGCCCTTCGTCCAGAAGCACTTCAGGAAGGGCATGCTGACGGGCGCGGTGAAGGGCTGATGCCACGCCTCGACGACGTCACCCGCGGCCGCATCCTCTTCGGCGGCGACTACAACCCCGAGCAGTGGCCCGAGAAGACCTGGGCCGAGGACGTCCGGCTGATGCGGGACGCCCGTGTCAACTCCGTCACCGTCGGCGTCTTCTCCTGGGCGAGACTCGAACCCGAGCCGGGAGCACGGGAGTTCGGCTGGCTGGACCGGCTGATGGCCCTGCTGCACGAGGGCGGCATCGGGGTCGTCCTCGCCACCCCCACCTCCTCGCCCCCGCCCTGGCTGGGCCGGCTGCACCCCGAGACCCTGCCCCGCGACGCCGACGGCCGGACCGAGTGGTGGGGCGGCCGCCAGCACTTCTCCCACTCCAGCGCCACCTACCGCCACTACGCCGCGGCCATCACGGAGGACCTGGCCGCCCGCTACGCCGGCCACCCCGCCCTCACCCTGTGGCACATCAACAACGAGTACTGCACCACCGACCACGGCGACGAGGCAGCCGCCGCCTTCCGCCGCTGGCTGCGCACCCGGTACGGCAGCCTCGACGCCCTCAACACCGCCTGGGGCACCGCCTTCTGGAGCCAGGGCTACGACACCTGGGACGGCATCCTGCCCCCGCGCCGCGCCCACTACCTGCACAACCCCGCCCAGGTGCTCGACTTCCGCCGCTTCACCTCCGACATGCTCCTGGAGTGCTACACGGCCGAACGCGACATCGTCGCCCGGCACACCCCGCACATCCCCGTCACGACCAACTTCATGCCGCTGTGGATCGGCCAGGACGGCTGGCGCTGGGCCGGGCAGGAGGACGTCGTCTCCGTCGACCTCTATCCCGACCCCGGCGACCCCCTCGGCGCCCAGCACGGCGCCCTGGTCCAGGACCTGACCCGGTCCCAGGCGAACGGCCCCTGGATGCTGATGGAACAGGCGGCGGGCGCGGTCAACTGGCGCCGGGTGAACCGTCCCAAGCCGCGCGGACTCGACCGGCTGTGGTCGCTCCAGGCCGTGGCCCGCGGCGCGGACGCCGTCTGCTACTTCCAGTGGCGCCAGTCCCGGCAGGGCGCGGAGAAGTTCCACTCCGCGATGCTCGGCCACGCCGGCGAGGAAGGCAGGTCCCACCAGGAGATCAGACGGCTCGGCGCCGAACTCGCCCTGATCGGCGGCGAGGTGGCGGGCCGCCACAGCCGCGCCGAGGTGGTGGTCCTGCACGACTGGAACGCCTGGTGGGCGGGCGTCCAGGACGGCCGCCCCTCCGCCGAGGTCGACCCCGCCGCCGTCCTCGGTGCCTGGCACCGGGCCCTGTGGGAGGCGAACGTCGCCACCGACTTCGCCCACCCCGAGCACGACCTGACCGGCTACGCCCTGGTCGTCGTACCCCAGCTCTACCTCCTCACGGACGCGGCGGTCGACAACCTCCTCGCCTACGTCGACGGCGGCGGCACCCTCGTCGCCGGGTTCCTCACCGGTATCGCGGACGAGGACGACCGGGTGCGCCCCGGCGGCATGGACGCCCGGCTGCGCACCCTGTTCGGCATCCGCGTCCTGCACGAGTGGTGGCCGCTGGACGCGGGGGAGACCGTCGCGTGCGACGGCTTCCTGGGCACGCTGTGGTCGGAGGAGATCGAGGCGGCCGACGACGTCGGCGAGACGGTCCCCTACCAGGGCGGCGAACTCGACGGACTGCCCGCCGTCCTGCGCCGCGGCCGCGCCTGGTACGTCTCGACGCTGCCCGAGCCGGACGCGCTGCGAGGTCTGCTCAGTGTCGTCGCCGACGACGCCGGGGTCCGGCCGGTGCTGGCCGGTCTGCCCGCCGGGGTCGAGGCCGTACGCCGCGGCGAGCTGCTGTTCCTGCTCCACCACGGCCGCGACCCGGTCACCGTCGAGGTCCCGGGCACCCACCGGGACCTGCTGACCGGGGACACGGTCACCGGCCGGCTCACCCTCGGCCGCTACGGAGCGGCGGTGCTCAAGCCATGACGTCCGGTCCCGTCCACGGCACCTGGGAGCCCGCTCCGGCCGCCCGCTGGGAGGACGCCTTCCTGAGCGGCAACGGCCACCACGGCGCACTCGTGTTCGGAGACCCGGACGTCGACCGGGTAGTCGTCACCCATCACGCCCTGGTCCGCCCCAACGGCGGCGAACACGCCAGGCCCCCCGAACTGGCCGCCGAACTGCCCGCGCTCCAGGACCGGTTGCTGGCCGGCGACCTGACCGCCGCCGAGAGCTTCACGGACGGACGGCCCCTGCAATGGGTCCAGCCGTTCCACCCCGCCTTCCGCACCGAACTGCGCGGCTCCGGCGGCCCCCGCCCCCGGGCCCGCGGCCGCGCCACGCCGGCCCCGTACCGCCGTACCGTCGACTTCGCCACCGGCGAGACGACCGCCCACAGCGACGGCCGGACCAGCCGTGTCTTCGTCTCCCGCGCGGACGACGTGATCGTCCAGCACGTCACCGCCCCGGACCTCACCCAGGACATCTCCCTCGACCACCGGCTGCCCGGCGCGCCCGCGGGCCTGGCCGTCGGCCACGGTGCCGTCCGCACCCCCGAGGGCGCCCTGCTCACCCTGCGCGTCCGCTACCCCGGCAGCGACCGCGCCTACACCGGGGTGACCCTGGTGGCCGTCGAGGGCGGCCGCACCACCCTCACCCCGCCGGGCGTGCGGATCGAGGGCGCCGCCTCGGTGCTGCTGCTGACCCGGGTACGGCGGCACACCGGCGAGCCGGACGTCGCGGAGGAGGCCCGCGCCCTGCGCGCCCTGCTCAGCGCACAGCCCTACCCGGACCTTCTGGCCCGTCACCTCGCCCACCACCGCACCGCCTACCGCCGGGTCACCCTCGACCTGCGCGCCGACCCGGCCGACCGCGCCCTGCCGGGCTCCGCGCTGCTGCGGCAGCCCGGAAACCCGGCACTCCTGGAACGGCTCTTCGCGGCCGGCCGCTACCACCTGCTGTCCGCGTCCGGTCTGCTGCCGCCCCGCCTCACCGGCCTGTGGACCGGCGACTGGGACACCGCCTGGTCCGGAGCCCTCACCACCGACGCCAACCTCAACCTCCAGACCGCCTCCGCCGTCCCCGCCGACCTGCCCGAGGTCACCGAGGCGCAGGCCTCCCTGGTCCAGCGGCAACTGCCGGACTGGCGCGACAACGCCCGCGCGGTCTTCGGCGCCCGGGGCGTGGTGGCGCCCGCGCACACCGACGGCGAGTCCGGGCTCTCGTACCACTTCAGCCGCGAGTACCCCCTGCACCTGTGGACCGCCGGGGCGGACTGGCTGCTCAAGCCGCTCGTCGACCACGACGACAGCCACGGCACCCGCGACCCGCGCACCGCCGCCGCGCTCGCCGAGACCGCCCTGTTCTACGAGGACTTCCTCACCCGCACCGACGACGACGGCCGGCTCGTGGTCGTGCCGTCCTACTCGCCGGAGAACCGGCCCGCGGGCGGGAGCTGGGGCGCCCTCGACGCGGCCATGGACCTCTCCGCGGCCCGGCACGCCCTGCTGACCGCGGCCGACTACCACCCCGAGCGCGCCGACCGGCTGCGCGCCCTCGCCGGCCGGCTGCCCGCGCACCGGGTCAACGCCGACGGCGCGCTCGCCGAATGGGCCCGCCCGGGACTCGACGACACCTACGACCACCGCCACCTCAGCCATCTGTACGGCGTCTGGCCGCTCGACGAGATCAACCCCTACGACACCCCGGACCTGGCCGCGGCCGCCCACCGCGCCCTCGCCCTGCGCGGTGCGGAGAACGACTCGGCGCACGGCCGTCTGCACCACGCGCTGATCGCCGCCCGGCTGCGGGACGCCGACCGGGTCGCGCACGCGCTCGCCGACGTGCTCGGCGGCGACTACTTCCACGACTCCCTGATGGGCGCCCACTACCCCGCCCGCAGCGTCTACAACGCCGACGCCGCGCACACCCTGCCCGCGGTGCTGATCGAGATGCTCGTGCAGTCCACCCCCGACCGGCTGGTGCTGCTGCCCGCGCTCCCGGCCGACCGTCCGGCGGGCGAACTGCGCGGTGTGCGTACCCGGTTCGGCGCCGGGCTCGACCTGACCTGGAGCCCCGAGGGCGTCACGGCCGTGCTGCGGCCGGCCCGCACCCGCCGCATCGAACTCAGGACTTCCGGCGGCGCGCGGCCGCTCGACCTCGTCGCCGGAGAAGAGCACGTCCTCACCCTGAGGACGTGGTGACCCCACGCACCTCCCCCCCACCCATGGAAGGGACACCATGGCAACACGAACGTCCGTCCGGGCCGTCATGGCACTGCTCGCCCCCACCCTCGCGCTCGGCGCCACCGTCGGCCTCGCCGCGGCGCCCGCCTCCGCCGCCGTCTGGTCCTCCTGCGACCAGTGGGGCAGCACCACCCTGAACGGCTACACGCTCTACAACGACATCTGGGGCTCCGGCGCCGGCAGCCAGTGCATCTGGGCCAACTCCGGCACCAACTGGGGCGTCTGGGCCAACCACCCCAACACCGGCGGCATCAAGGCCTACCCCAACTCCAAGAAGGTGATCAACAAGTCGATCACCTCGCTCACCTCGCTGACCAGCAGCTACAACGTCACCGTCCCGTCTTCCGGCGCGTACAACACGTCGTACGACATCTGGGACACCGACTACGACTACGAGATCATGCTCTGGGTCAACAAGACCGGTGCCGTCGGACCGCTCGGCACCTCGCAGGGCAACCTGACGCTCGGCGGCCACACCTGGACCGTCTACAAGGGCAACAACGGTGCCAACGACGTCTTCTCGTTCGTCCGCACCTCGAACTCGTCCTCGGGAACCGTCAACATCCTGCCGATCCTCAAATGGATCAAGGACACCAAGGGCTGGTTCGGCAACGAGACCATCGGTGACGTGCAGTTCGGCTTCGAGATCACCTCGTCCTCCGGCGGCCTGGACTTCGCCGCCAACAGCCTGACCGTCAGCGGCGGCTGACCGCGGTGCCGGGCCGGCGCCCGCGCGCCGGTCCGGTGACGGGGGCCGGGAGCCGCCGGTCTCAGGATGCGGCCGGCGCCGGTCCCGAGCTCGCCCTGACCGTCAGCTCGGGCGCGAGCAGGACCACTTCGCCGGCCGCCCGGCCTTCGAGCGTCGCGATCAGACGCTCCACGGCGTGCCGGCCCATGTCCGGAGCGGGGATGCCCACGGACGTCAGCCGCACCGAGGCCTGGACGGCGACCTGGTCCGGGCAGATCGCGACCACCGAGACGTCCTCGGGCACGGCGCGGCCCTGCTGGCGCAGCAGGGCGAGCAGCGGTTCGACGGCCGACTCGTTCTGCACGACGAACCCCGTGGTGCCCGGTCGCTCGTCGAGGATCCGGGCCAGGGTCACGGCCATCGCGTCGTACCCGCCCTCGCACGGCCGGTGCAGCACCCGCAGGCCCAGTTCCCGGGCCCGCGCGCGCAGTCCGTCGAGCGTGCGCTCGGCGAACCCGGTGTGCCGCTCGTACACCGCAGGAGCCTCGCCGATGACGGCGATGTCATGGTGTCCCAGCTTCGCCAGATGCTCCACGCACAGGGCGCCGGTCGCGCTCCAGTCCAGGTCGACGCAGGTCAGCCCGGTGGTGTCGGCGGGCAGGCCGATCAGGACGGAGGGCTGGCCGGAGCCGCGCAGCAGCGGCAGCCGCTCGTCGTCGAGCTGGACGTCCATGAGGATCATCGCGTCGGCGAGCCCGCTGCCGGTGACGCGGCGGACGGCGTCGGGTCCCTCCTCGCCGGTCAGGAGCAGGACGTCGTACCCGTGCGTGCGGGCCGTGGTGGCCACCGCGATGGCGATCTCCATCATCACCGGCACGTACATGTCCGTGCGCAGCGGGACCATCAGCGCGATGATGTTCGACCTGCTGCTGGCCAGGGCGCGGGCGCCGGCGTTGGGGTGGTAGCCGAGCTCCCGGATGCTCTGCTCGACCCGCAGCCGGGTGGTCGCGGAGATGGACCGCTTGCCGCTGAGGACATAGCTCACCGTGCTCGCCGAGACTCCGGCGTGCTGGGCGACCTCGGCGAGGGTGACCATCCAGCTCTCCAAGCTTTTGAAGCGCTTCGACAGTGCGCATGACGAGTAAGGGCGGGTGGGGGGTGGTTCGACAGTAGCTTCAGCGGGGATGGGTGTCCATAGGTTGTCGAAGCGCTTCGACTGCTTTTCCCGTGACGCCGGTCTCCCTCGACGACCTGTCCGGCGACGGCCGCCCCCGCGGACCGCGCCGCCCCCCGGAGCACGAAGGTTCTCACGGTCACGGGGGTCACCCGCACGGGGGAGCGGCGCAGGGCGGGCCCGACATCCACTGAACGGCGCACGAGGGCTGGTGGGCACGTCCGGATTCGGGTACCAACGATCCAGTAGCACCGGTCGGTAACGAACGTCCCCCAAGATCCCTATTCGCGGCGAGGTGAGCCTCATGACCGCACCAACCAGCAAACCCACCGTCACTGAGCGTGAGGCACGTCAGGTGGCGGAGGCCGCCCGGGAACAGGACTGGCGCAAGCCCAGCTTCGCCAAGGAACTGTTCCTGGGCCGCTTCCGGCTCGACCTCATCCATCCCCACCCCCTGCCCGCCGACGAGGACGCGCAACGCGGCGAGGAGTTCCTGGCCAAGCTGCGCGACTTCTGCGAGACCCGGATCGACTCGGCGCGCATCGAGCGCGACGCGCGGATCCCGGACGAGGTGATCGACGGGCTCAAGGAGCTCGGCGCCCTCGGCATGAAGATCGACACCAAATACGGCGGCCTCGGCCTCACCCAGGTCTACTACAACAAGGCCCTCGCCCTGGTCGGCTCGGCGAACCCGGCGATCGGCGCGCTGCTCTCCGCCCACCAGTCGATCGGCGTGCCGCAGCCGCTGAAGCTCTTCGGCACCCAGGAGCAGAAGGACACCTTCCTGCCCCGGTGTGCCCGTACCGACATCTCCGCCTTCCTGCTGACCGAACCCGACGTCGGCTCCGACCCGGCCCGGCTGGCCACCACCGCCGTCCCGGACGGGGACGACTACATCCTCGACGGCGTGAAGCTCTGGACGACCAACGGCGTGGTCGCCGACCTCCTCGTGGTGATGGCCCGGGTACCGAAGTCCGAGGGGCACAAGGGCGGCATCACCGCCTTCGTCGTGGAGGCCGCCTCCGAGGGCGTCACCGTCGAGAACCGCAACGCCTTCATGGGCCTGCGCGGACTGGAGAACGGGGTCACCCGGCTGCACCGGGTGCGCGTCCCGGCCGCCCACCGCATCGGCCCCGAGGGTGCCGGCCTCAAGATCGCACTGACCACCCTGAACACCGGACGGCTCTCCCTGCCCGCCATGTGCGTGGGCGCGGGCAAGTGGTGCCTGAAGATCGCCCGCGAGTGGTCGGGCGTACGCGAGCAGTGGGGCAAGCCGGTCGCGCACCACGAGGCCGTCGGCTCCAAGATCAGCTTCATCGCCGCCACCACCTTCGCCCTGGAGGCCGTCGTCGACCTCTCCTCCCAGATGGCGGACGAGGACCGCAACGACATCCGGATCGAGGCCGCCCTCGCCAAGCTGTACGGCTCCGAGATGTCCTGGCTCATGGCCGACGAACTGGTCCAGATCCGCGGCGGCCGCGGCTTCGAGACCGCCGCCTCGCTGGCCGCCCGCGGCGAGCGCCCCGTACCCGCCGAGCAGATGCTGCGCGACCTGCGCATCAACCGGATCTTCGAGGGCTCGACGGAGATCATGCACCTGCTGATCGCACGCGAGGCGGTCGACGCGCACCTGTCGGTCGCGGGCGACCTGATCGATCCGGAGAAGTCCCTGTCGGACAAGGCGAGGGCCGGGGCGAACGCGGGCGTCTTCTACGCCAAGTGGCTTCCGAAGCTGGTCGCGGGACCCGGCCAGCTCCCGGTCTCGTACAACCAGTTCAAGCGCGAGGTCGACCTCTCCGGCCATCTGCGCTACGTCGAACGGCACGCCCGCAAGCTCGCCCGCTCCACGTTCTACGCCATGTCCCGCTGGCAGGGCCGGATGGAGACCAAGCAGGGTTTCCTGGGCCGGGTCGTCGACATCGGCGCGGAGCTGTTCGCGATGAGCGCCGCCTGTGTCCGCGCCGAACTGCTGCGCAGCCAGGGCGACCACGGCCGCGAGGCCTACCAGCTCGCCGACGCCTTCTGCCGCCAGTCCCGCATCCGGGTCGGGGAACTCTTCGACCGGCTGTGGACCAACACCGACGACATCGACCGCAAGGTCGTCAAGGGCGTCCTCGCGGGTACGTACGAATGGCTGGAACAGGGCATCGTCGACCCCTCGGGGGACGGCCCCTGGATCGCGGACGCCACACCCGGACCGAGCGAACGGGAGAACGTCCACCGTCCGATCCGCTGACGGGGCCCGCCGCACCCGGCC
>NZ_JBEOWS010000064.1:0-33592 GCF_040296125.1 Streptomyces sp. NPDC002265
GGACCCGCGGCGGGTCCGAGCCCCCCGGAACTCCGGGTCAGGCGAGGTGGCAGACCTCCGTGAGGGGTGTCATCGCCTCGTCGGGTCTGGCGCCGTCCAGCGACTCGAAGAACGGCGCCATCTCCTTCTGCCAGCGGGCGTTGACCGCGGTGGCCTCCATGCCTGCCTGGGCGGCCGCGAAGTCCTCGGTCTCCAGGTAGCCGACGAGCAGGCCGTCCTCGCGCAGGAACAGCGAGTAGTTGTGCCAGCCGGTGGCGGAGAGCGCGTCGAGCATCTCCGGCCACACGGCGGCGTGCCGCTCGCGGTACTCGTCGAGGCGGTCCGCCCGGACCTTCAGCAGGAAGCACACGCGTCGCATCAACACCCCTTGGGGAATCAGAAGTTGAACTGGTCGATGTTCTTGGCGTCGAACACGGTCGGCTTGCCGAGGCTGATCACGCCGTCCTTGCCGATGGTGTACGAGCCCATGGAGCCGGCCGTGAAGGTCTCGCCCTCCTTGCCGGTGATCTGCCCCGAGGCGAGCGCGACCGCGGTACGGGCGGCGAGTTCGCCGAGCTTGGCCGGGTCCCACAGCTCGAAGCCCTCGACGGTGCCGTTCTTGACGTAGGTGCGCATGTCGTTGGGGGTGCCGAGGCCGGTCAGCTTGACCTTGCCCTTGTACTTGGAGCCGGAGAGGTACTGGGCGGCCGCCTTGATGCCGACGGTGGTCGGGGAGATGATCCCCTTCAGGCCGGGGTACTCCTGGAGCAGGCCCTGGGTCTGCTGGAAGGACTGCTGGGCGTCGTCGTTGCCGTAGGCGACCTTGACCAGCTTCATGTCCTTGTACTTGGGGTCCTTCAGCTCCTCCTTCATGTAGTCGATCCAGGTGTTCTGGTTCGTCGCGGTCTGCGCGGCGGACAGGATCGCGATGTCGCCCTTGTAGCCGATCTGCTCGGCCAGCAGCTGCACCTCGGTGCGGCCCAGGTCCTCGGCACTGGCCTGGGAGACGAAGGCGTTGCGGCAGTCCGCCTTGGTGTCGGAGTCGTACGTGACGACCTTGATGCCGCCCTTCATGGCCTGCTTCAGCGCGGTGCACAGGGCGCCGGGGTCCTGCGCCGAGACGGCCATCGCGTCGACCTGCTGCTGGGTGAGGGTGTTGACGTACGAGACCTGGCCGGCGGTGTCGGTGGCGCTGGAGGTGCCGACCTCCTTGTAGCTGGAGCCCAGCTCCTTCAGCGCCGCCTCGCCGCCCTTGTCGGACGTGGTGAAGTAGGGGTTGTTGACCGCCTTGGGCAGGAAGCCGACGGTCAGGCCCTTCTTGGTGGCGGCGTTCGGGTCGGCCGTGCCGCCCGCGGCGGCCGAGCCGCTGTCGGCGGCGACGTCCTTCTTGGTGGTGCCACCGCAGGCGGTGACGGCCAGGGCGAGGGAGGTGACGGCGGCCAGGGCCGCGCAGGCACGACGGAGCGACGACTTGCGCATGGGCGTGTTCCTTTACGAGGGTGGGCGAAGTACGCGGGTGGGCGGAGCGGGATGCCGGGCTGAGGTGGAGCGGGAGTTACGGCGCCGGGCTCGAGGCGGCCCTGCGGCCCGCCCGTGCCACGGAGATCTGCCGCGCGACCCGGGGGCCGAGCACGGAGACGACGAGCAGGACGCCGGTGACGACGATCTGCGACTGGGCCGAGACGTTCAGCAGGCTCATCACGTTCTGGAGCGCGCCGAGCAGGAAGACGCCCGCGATCGCGCCGCCGAGCGTGCCCTTGCCGCCGTCGAAGTCGATACCGCCGAGCAGTACGGCGGCCACGACGGACAGTTCGAGGCCGGTGGCGTTGTCGTAGCGGGCGCTGGCGTAGTGCAGCGCCCAGAAGATGCCGGTGAGGGACGCCATCAGGCCGGTCACCGTGAAGAGGACCAGCTTCTGGCGCCGGACGCGGATGCCGGCAAAGCGGGCCGCCTCCTCGCTGGCGCCGATGGCGTAGAGCGAGCGTCCGAACGGGGTGGCGTGCAGCGCCACCACGGCGATCGCGAGCAGGACCAGGAAGGGCAGGAAGGCCTGCGGGAGGAAGCTGTCCCCCAGGCGTCCGGCCGCGAAGTCCAGGTACTGGGTGGGGAAGTCGGTCACCGCGTCGGAGCCGAGCACGATCTGCGCGATGCCGCGGTAGGCGGCGAGGGTGCCGATGGTGACGGCGAGGGAGGGCAGCCCGAGCCGGGTCACCAGCAGGCCGTTGACGAGCCCGCAGACCACGCCGAGCAGCAGGCACAGCGGGATGATCGTCTCGATCGCCATGCCCTGGTTCCACAGGGCGCCCATCACGGCGCCCGACAGTCCCGCCGTGGACGCCACCGAGAGGTCGATCTCGCCGGCCACCACGAGCAGGGTCATGGGCAGCGCGACCAGCGCGATCGGCAGGGTGTTGCCGATCAGGAACGACAGGTTGAGGGCGTTGCCGAACCCGTCGACGAAGCCGAAGGAGAACAGCAGGACCACGATGAGCAGGGCGCCGACGACCGTGTCCCAGCGGACGGCGCGCACGAGAGTGGAGTCAGCCATGGCGGGCGTTCCTCTTCTTCAGGGCCTGGGCCACGCGCAGCGCGACGATCCGGTCGACCGCGATGGCGAGGAGGAGCAGGATGCCGTTGATCGCGAGCACCCAGACGGAGCTGACGCCGAGGGCGGGCAGCACGCTGTTGATCGAGGTGAGCAGCAGGGCGCCGAGCGCGGCGCCGTAGACGCTGCCGGAGCCGCCGGTGAAGACCACGCCGCCGACGACGACCGCGCTGACGACGGTGAGTTCGTAGCCGTTGCCGGTGCCGGAGTCGACGTTGCCGAACCGGGCCAGGTACAGGGCGCCCGCGAGGCCTGCCAGGCCGCCGCAGAAGGTGTACGCGGCCAGGATCCGCTTGCGGACCGGGATGCCGGCGAGCCGGGCGGCCTCGGGGTTGGAGCCGAGCGCGTACATCTCGCGGCCGCTGCCGTAGTGCTTGAGGTAGTAGGCCGTGGCCACCAGGACGGCCAGCGCGATCAGGGCGAGCCAGGGCACCGCGGAGATGCCTCCGGCGCCGAAGTCGACGAATCCGCCGGGCAGGTCGGCCGCGGTGATCTGGCGGGAGCCGACCCAGATGGAGTCGATGCCGCGGATGATGTACAGCGTGCCGAGGGTGACGACGAGGGCGGGCACCTGGCCGAGGCTGACCAGCAGTCCGTTGAGCAGGCCGAAGCCGATGCCGAGCAGGATCGCCAGGGCGATGGCGACGACCGGGTTTCCGCCGCCCTGGAGGTAGATGCCGGCGGCGAAGGCGCTGATGCCGAGGGTCGAGCCGACCGACAGGTCGACGTTGCGGGTGATGACCACCAGGGACTGTCCGGTGGCGACCAGGACCAGGATGGTCGCGTTCAGCAGGAGGTCCTTGACGCCCTGCTCGGAGAGGAACTCGCTGTTGCCCGCCTGGGTGACGGCGATCATCGCCAGGAAGACGACCAGGATGGCGAGTTCGCGCATCCTGAAGACGCGGTCGACCAGCCGGGTGCCGCCGGACTTGGACACTTCGCCGGCCGGGGCGGGGCTGGGTGCGGTCACCGTCATGCGGCGGCCCTCCCGGTGGCTGCGGCCATCACGGACTCCTCGGTGGCTTCGGAGCGGGGGATCTCGGCCGTGAGCCGGCCTTCGTGCATGACCAGCACGCGGTCGGCCATGCCGAGGATCTCGGGCAGGTCGGAGGAGATCATCAGGACGGCGACGCCGTCGGCGGCCAGCTGCGACAGCAGCCGGTGGACCTCGGCCTTGGTGCCGACGTCGATGCCGCGGGTGGGCTCGTCGACGATGAGCACCCTGGGGCCGGTGGCCAGCCACTTGGCCAGCACGACCTTCTGCTGGTTGCCGCCGGACAGGGTGGCGACGGCATCGGCGATCCGGGCGTACTTGACCTGGAGTTTCACGGCCCAGTCGAGGGAGCGGCTGCGCTCGGCGCCCCGGTCCACGAGACCGGCCTTCACGCTGGTGCGCAGTCCGGTCAGGCCGATGTTCCGCTCGATGGACATGTCCATCACCAGGCCCTGGGCGCGCCGGTCCTCGGGGACCAGGGCGATCCCGGCGGACATCGCGGCGGACGGGGAGCCGCCCGCGAGCGCGCGTCCGCCGACCTCGACCTCGCCCGCGTCCCGGCGGTCGATGCCGAAGACGGCCCGCGCGACCTCGGTGCGGCCGGCTCCGACCAGTCCGGCGAGTCCGACGATCTCGCCGCGCCGCACCGCGAAGGAGACGTCGGTGAAGACACCCTCGCGGGTCAGGCGGCGTACGTCGAGGACGACTTCGCCCGGTGTCACGTCCTGCTTGGGGTAGAGCTCGTCGAGGTCGCGGCCGACCATGCGCCGGACGAGGTCGTCCTCGGTCATCCCGTCCAGTGGTTCGCTGGAGATCAGGGCGCCGTCGCGCAGGGTGGTCACCCGGCGGCAGATCTGGAAGATCTCCTCCAGCCGGTGGGAGATGAACAGGACGGCGGCGCCCTGGTCGCGCAGGGTGCGTACGACGCCGAAGAGGCGGGCGACCTCGCTGCCGGTGAGGGCGGCGGTCGGCTCGTCCATGACCAGGACCCGCGCGTCGAAGGAGAGCGCCTTGGCGATCTCGACGATCTGCTGGTCGGCGATGGACAGGCCGCGGGCCGGGCGGTCGGGGTCGAGGTCGACGCCCAGGCGCTGCATCAGGGCGGCGGTCGCCGCGCGGGTGGCCTTGTGGTCGATCCGGCCGAGGGCGCGCCGGGGCTGACGGCCCATGAAGATGTTCTCGGCGATCGAGAGGTCGGGAAAGAGCGTGGGCTCCTGGTAGATCACGGCGATACCGGCGTCACGCGCGTCGCCGGGGCCGTGGAAGACGACGGGCGCACCGTCGAGCAGTACCTGGCCGGCGTCCGGTCGGTGCACCCCGGCGAGCGTCTTGATGAGGGTCGACTTGCCCGCGCCGTTCTCGCCGGCGAGGGCGTGGACCTCGCCGGGGAACAGCGTCAGGGAGACGTCCCGCAGGGCACGGACGGCGCCGAAGGACTTGGTGATGTCCTTCAGCGCCAGCACCGGGGCCGGACCCGTGTCGGACGGGTGGGTCATTGGGGGCTCCTCGACGACGCCGGCGGGCTGGCCCTCAGCGTCGTGAAAGGTTTCAACTGGATTGCCGGGACGTTAGACAGATCCGGCATGTGGCGTCAATGGGTCCGTGTCGAAAAAGTTTCGACAGCACAAGGTCTCGTTCTTGTTACGGAGAGGCGTCCCGGCCGCAGGGGTTGACACCCGTTCGGAGGGCTCATAACTTCCCCATCTGAAACGTTTCATTGAACTCGTTCCCCCAACGACGTCCCAGGAGCCCTGAAGTGACCGATCTCGCCGCGGTGAAGGCCGCCCTCAAGACCCAGGCCGTCGAGACTCCGTCGTGGGCGTACGGCAACTCCGGGACCCGCTTCAAGGTGTTCGCGCAGCCCGGTGTGCCCCGCGATCCCCGGGAGAAGCTGGACGACGCGGCCCAGGTGCACGCCTTCACGGGCGTCGCCCCGACCGTCGCGCTGCACATCCCCTGGGACAAGGTCGACGACTACGCGGCCCTGGCCAAGCACGCCGAGGACCGCGGGGTGCGGCTGGGCGCGATCAACTCCAACACGTTCCAGGACGACGACTACAAGCTGGGCAGCATCTGCCATCCGGACGCGGCGGTGCGCCGAAAGGCTGTCGATCACTTGCTGGAGTGTGTCGACATCATGGACGCCACCGGGTCGCGCGACCTGAAGCTGTGGTTCGCCGACGGCACGAACTACCCCGGCCAGGACGACATCCGCGGCCGCCAGGACCGGCTGGCCGAGGGGCTCGCCGAGGTGTACGAGCGGCTGGGCGACGAGCAGCGGATGCTGCTGGAGTACAAGCTCTTCGAGCCCGCCTTCTACACCACCGACGTCCCGGACTGGGGCACCGCGTACGCCCACTGCCTCAGGCTCGGCCCGAAGGCGCAGGTCGTGGTGGACACCGGCCACCACGCGCCGGGCACCAACATCGAGTTCATCGTGGCCACGCTGCTGCGCGAGGGCCGGCTCGGCGGGTTCGACTTCAACTCCCGCTTCTACGCGGACGACGACCTGATGGTCGGCGCCGCCGACCCCTTCCAGCTGTTCCGGATCATGTACGAGGTCATCCGCGGCGGCGGGTTCGTGCCCGGCGTCGCCTTCATGCTCGACCAGTGCCACAACATCGAGGCGAAGATCCCGGCGATCATCCGCTCGGTGATGAACGTGCAGGAGGCGACCGCGAAGGCGCTGCTGGTCGACCGTGACGCGCTGGCCGCGGCGCAGCGCTCCGGTGACGTGCTGGAGGCGAACGCGGTGCTCATGGACGCGTACAACACGGACGTACGGCCGCTGCTGCGCGAGGTGCGCGAGGAACTCGGGATCGACCCCGACCCGATCGCGGCGTACCGCCGGTCCGGCTGGGCCGAGCGGATCGTCGCGGAGCGGGTGGGCGGGGAGCAGGCGGGGTGGGGGGCGTAGGCGTCTGCCGGGATCCGTCGTTTCGCGGGCTGCGGGCCGGTCGTGGCCGGTCGCACAGTTCCCCGCGCCCCTTTCCGTACTCACCCTCGTTCAAGAAGTTGGGAAGAGACAGTCATGGCACCGCACGCCGAAGCCGCCGCTCTCCTCGCCCGGTCTCATCGACTCGGCGCTGATCCGCGCAACACCAACTACGCCGGCGGCAATACCTCCGCCAAGGGCACCGACACCGACCCCGTGACCGGCGGTGACGTGGAACTGATGTGGGTGAAGGGGTCCGGCGGCGACCTCGGCACGCTCACCGGGGACGGTCTCGCCGTCCTGCGGCTCGACCGGCTGCGGGCCCTTGCCGGCGTCTACCCGGGCGTCGAGCGCGAGGACGAGATGGTGGCCGCGTTCGACTACTGCCTGCACGGCAAGGGAGGTGCGGCGCCCTCCATCGACACCGCGATGCACGGGCTCGTGGACGCCGCCCACGTGGACCATCTGCACCCCGACTCGGGGATCGCGCTGGCGTGCGCGGCGGACGGCGAGAAGCTGACCGCCGAGTGCTTCGGCGACACCGTGGTGTGGGTGCCCTGGCGGCGGCCCGGCTTCCAGCTCGGTCTGGACATCGCCGCGGTCAAGGCGGCCAACCCGCGGGCGATCGGCTGCGTCCTCGGCGGGCACGGCATCACCGCCTGGGGGGACACCTCCGAGGAGTGCGAGCGCAACTCGCTGCACATCATCCGCACCGCCGAGGCGTTCCTGGCCGAGCGCGGCAGGCCGGAGCCCTTCGGCGCGGTGATCGAGGGCTACGGGGCGCTGCCCGGGGCCGAGCGGCGGAAGCGGGCCGCGGCCCTGGCGCCGTACGTCCGCGCCGTCGCCTCGAAGGACCGGCCGCAGGTCGGGCACTTCGACGACTCCGACACCGTGCTCGACTTCCTCGCCCGCGCCGAGCACCCGCGGCTCGCCGCCCTGGGCACCTCCTGCCCCGACCACTTCCTGCGCACCAAGGTCCGGCCGCTGGTCCTGGACCTGCCGGCGGGCGCCCCGCTCGACGAGGCGGTCGCCCGGCTGAAGGAACTGCACGCCGAGTACCGCGAGGAGTACGCCGGCTACTACCGGCGGCACGCCGAGCCCGGCTCCCCCGCGATGCGCGGCGCCGACCCGGCGATCGTGCTCGTGCCGGGCGTCGGCATGTTCTCCTTCGGCAAGGACAAGCAGACCGCCCGCGTCGCCGGCGAGTTCTACCTCAACGCGATCAACGTGATGCGCGGCGCCGAGGCGGTGTCGGCGTACGCGCCGATCGAGGAGTCGGAGAAGTTCCGCATCGAGTACTGGGCGCTGGAGGAGGCCAAGCTCCAGCGGATGCCGAGGCCCAAGCCGCTCGCCACCCGGGTGGCCCTGGTCACCGGCGCGGGCAGCGGCATCGGCAAGGCCGTCGCGCACCGGCTGGTCGCCGCGGGCGCCTGTGTCGTGGTCGCCGACCTGAACGCGCAGAACGCGGCCGCGGTCGCCGAGGAGCTCGGCGGCCCGGACAAGGCCGTGGCGGTGACCGTGGACGTCACCTCGGAGGAGCAGATCGCGGCCGCGGTCGAGGCGGCCCTGCTGGCCTTCGGCGGGATCGACCTGGTGGTCAACAACGCCGGGATCTCGCTGTCCAAGCCGCTGCTGGAGACCACCGCGAAGGACTGGGACCTCCAGCACGACATCATGGCCCGCGGCTCCTTCCTGGTCTCGCGCGAGACGGCACGGGTGATGATCGCCCAGGAGCTGGGCGGCGACATCGTCTACATCGCCTCCAAGAACGCCGTCTTCGCCGGTCCGAACAACATCGCCTACTCCGCGACCAAAGCCGACCAGGCCCACCAGGTGCGGCTGCTCGCGGCCGAGCTGGGCGAGCACGGCATCCGCGTCAACGGCGTCAACCCGGACGGGGTCGTGCGCGGCTCCGGGATCTTCGCGGCCGGCTGGGGTGCCCAGCGGGCGGCCGTGTACGGGGTGGAGGAGGAGAAGCTGGGCGAGTTCTACGCGCAGCGGACCATCCTCAAGCGCGAGGTGCTTCCCGAGCACGTGGCGAACGCCGTGTTCGCGCTCACCGGCGGCGACCTGACCCACACCACCGGACTGCACGTCCCCGTCGACGCGGGTGTGGCGGCCGCGTTCCTGCGATGAGCGCCACCGGCACGCCGTCCACGGCGCGGTCGTACGCCGCGGTCGACCTCGGCGCGTCCAGCGGGCGCGTCATGGTCGGCCGGGTGGGCCCGGACCTCCTGGAGCTGTCCGAGGCGCACCGCTTCCCCAACCGGCCGGTGCGGGTGCCGGAGGGGCTGCGCTGGGACATCCTCGGGCTGTACGCGGGAGTGCTGGAGGGGCTGCGGGCGGCCGGGGCCGGCCACGGCGGCCGGCTGGACTCCGTCGGCATCGACAGCTGGGCGGTGGACTACGGGCTGCTGGACGCGGACGGCGCCCTGCTCGGCAACCCCGTGCACTACCGCGACGCCCGCACCGAGGGGGTCGCGGAGAAGGTCTGGGCGACCGTACCGGCCGCCGAGCTGTACGCGCGCACCGGACTCCAGTACGCCCCCTTCAACACCCTGTACCAGCTCGCGGCCGCCCAGGGTTCCGCCCAACTCTCCTACGCCGAGCGCCTGTTGCTCATCCCGGACCTGCTGGCGTACTGGCTCACCGGCGAGCAGGGCACCGAGCTGACCAACGCCTCGACGACCCAGCTGATCGATCCCCGCACGCGCGAGTGGTCGTACGACGTCGCCGCCCGGCTGGGTGTCGACCTCGGCCTGTTCGCGCCGCTGCGCCGGCCCGGCGACCCGGCGGGTCTGCTGCGGCCCGAGGTGCTGGAGGAGACCGGGCTGAGCGGTCCGGTGCCGGTCACGGCGGTCGGCTCGCACGACACGGCGTCCGCGGTGGCCGCGGTCCCCGCGACGGGCGAGCGGTTCGCGTACATCTGCACCGGCACCTGGTCGCTGGCCGGTCTCGAACTGGACGCACCCGTGCTGACCGAGGAGAGCCGGGCCGCCAACTTCACCAACGAGCTGGGGCTGGACGGCACGGTCCGCTATCTGCGCAACATCATGGGGCTGTGGCTGCTCCAGGAGTGCGTACGGGCCTGGGGCGACCCGGACCTGGGGGCGCTGCTGCGCGAGGCGGCCGAGGCGGCGCCGCTGCGCTCGGTGGTGGACGCGGGCGACGCGGCCTTCCTGGCGCCCGGCCGGATGCCGGAGCGGATCGCCGAGGCCTGCCGGGCCGCGGGCGAACCCGTGCCCCGCACCCGGGCCGAGACCACCCGCTGCATCCTCGACTCGCTCGCCCTCGCCCACCGCCGGGCCGTCGAGGAGGCCCAGCGGCTGGCGGACCATCCGGTCGACGTCGTGCACATCGTCGGCGGCGGCACCCGCAACGCGCTGCTGTGCCAGCTGACCGCCGACGCCTGCGGGCTGCCCGTGGTGGCCGGCCCGGCGGAGGCCGCCGCGCTCGGCAACGTCCTCGTGCAGGGCCGGGCCCACGGGGTGGTCGGCGACCTCGCCGACATGCGGGGCCTGCTGGCCCGTACCCAGCCGCTGACCCGCTGCGAACCGCGCGGCGACACGGCCGTGTGGCGCGCTGCCCAGGCCCGGCTCACCACACGCTGAGCCGGGGTCCGCCCCGCTTTCCCCGGCTCCCCCGCTTCCCCGACCCGTCGGCGCCTCCCCACTACGCTCGTCGCGTGGAGGGGAAGGCGCCCGGCACTCACCCGACGATCCATGCGATCCATGACTAGGAGCCGCGATGCGTGTCGCACTGTTCCTGACCTGTGTCAACGACACGCTCTATCCGGACACCGGCCGCGCGGTGGTGAAGCTCCTGACCAGGCTGGGCGTCGACGTCGACTTCCCGGCGGCGCAGACGTGCTGCGGGCAGGCGCACTACAACACCGGCTACCGGCACGAGGCGGAGCCGCTGGCCCGGCACTTCGCCGATGTCTTCGGTGAGTACGACGCGATCGTGACGCCCTCGGGGTCGTGCGGGGCGATGGTGCGGGAGCTCTATCCGCGGATGGGCGAGCGGGCGCGGGCCGAGGGGCGCGGGGACTCCCTCGCCGCCACGCTGGCGCCGGTGGTGCCGAAGACGTACGAGCTGTCGGAGTTCCTGGTCGACGTGCTCGGGGTGACGGACGTGGGGGCCTGGTACCCGCACACCGTGACCTATCACCCGACCTGCCACGGGCTGCGCAGCCTGGGCCTGGGCGACCGCCCGCGGCGGCTGCTGGGCGCCGTGAAGGGGCTGGAACTCGTCGAACTGCCGGGCGCCGAGGAGTGCTGCGGGTTCGGCGGCACCTTCGCCGTGAAGAACGCCGACGTCTCGGCCGCGATGGGCGCGGACAAGGTGCGCAACGCCGAGTCCACCGGCGCCGAGGTGCTGTGCGCGGCCGACAACTCCTGTCTGATGCACATCGGCGGGACCATGACCAGGCTGCGCACCGGCATCCGGCCGGTGCACCTCGCGGAGATCCTGGCGAGCACCGAGGAGGATCCGGCCGTATGAGCGGGACGTTCGTGGGAATGCCGGCCTTCCCCGTGGCCGCGCGCGAGGCCGTCGGCGACAAAACTCTGCGTGCGAATCTGCGGCACGCCACGCACACCATCCGGGCCAAGCGGGCGAACGCCGTGGCCGAGGTGTCCGACTGGGCGGGGCTGCGCGAGGCGGGCAAGCAGATCAAGGACCACACGCTGCGCCATCTCGACCGCTACCTGGTGCAGTTGGAGGAGGCGGTCACTGCGGCCGGCGGCACCGTGCACTGGGCCGCCGACGCCGAGGAGGCCAACCGGATCGTGGCCGCTCTGGTCAAGGAGACCGGCGAGTCGGAGGTCGTCAAGGTCAAGTCGATGGCCACCCAGGAGATCGGCCTCAACGAGGCGCTGGAGGCCGAGGGCATCCGCGCCTACGAGACCGATCTCGCCGAGCTGATCGTGCAGTTGGGCAAGGACCGGCCCTCGCACATCCTGGTCCCGGCTATCCACCGCAACCGGGGCGAGATCCGGGACATCTTCGCCCGCGAGATGGGCGCGTGGGGAAGGCCCGCCCCCGAAGGGCTGACCGACACCCCCGCCGAGCTCGCCGAGGCGGCCCGGCTGCATCTGCGGGAGAAGTTCCTGCGCGCCAAGGTCGGGATCTCCGGGGCCAACTTCATGGTCGCCGAGACCGGCACGCTCGTGGTCGTCGAGTCGGAGGGCAACGGGCGGATGTGCCTGACCCTGCCCGAGACGCTGATCTCGGTGGTCGGCATCGAGAAGGTCGTGCCGACCTGGCGCGACCTGGAGGTCTTCCTCCAGACGCTGCCCCGCTCCTCCACGGCCGAGCGGATGAACCCGTACACCTCGACGTGGACCGGCACCACCGACGGGGACGGGCCGCGCGTCTTCCATCTGGTGCTGCTGGACAACGGCCGCACCGACACCCTCGCCGACGAGGTCGGCCGCCAGGCGCTGCGCTGCATCCGCTGCTCGGCGTGCCTCAACGTCTGCCCGGTGTACGAGCGGGCCGGCGGCCACGCCTACGGCTCGGTCTACCCGGGGCCGATCGGCGCGATCCTCAGCCCCCAGCTCAGGGGCACGGCGAGCGAGATCGACGCCTCGCTGCCGTACGCCTCCTCGCTGTGCGGTGCCTGCTACGAGGTGTGCCCCGTGGCCATCGACATCCCCGAGGTGCTGGTGCACCTGCGCGAACGGGTCGTCGAGGGCGGCGAGGTGACGCGCGGCGGCAACAAGGTCGTGCTGCAGCCCGCGAAGGGCCATGCCGCCGAACGGGCGGCGATGCGGGCGGCGCGCTGGGCGTTCGGCCGGCCCGGTGTGCTGCGCGCCGGCCAGCGCCTGGCCTCCCGCACCCGGCGGCTGCATCCGCGGTCCCTGCCCGGCCCCGGCCGGGCCTGGAGCGCGACCCGGGACCTGCCGCCGGTGCCCGCGGAACCGTTCCGCGACTGGTGGCAGCGCACGAACGGCGGAAAGGACGGCGCGAAGTGAGCAGCAGGGAACGGATCCTGGGCCGGGTACGGCGCGCGCTCGCCGACGTGCCGCCGGACGACGCTCCGTACGAGCGGGCGGTGGAGCGCGACTATCTGCGCGAGCACGGCGGTCTGAGCGCCGAGGCGACGGTCGACCTGCTGGCGCGGAACCTCGCGGACTACCGGGCGATCGTGCACCGCGTCACCGAGGAGGAACTGCCGTTGCTCGTCATGGAGCTGCTCGCCGAGCGCGGGTCGCGGTACGTGCTGGTGCCGCCGGGGCTGCCGCCGGAGTGGATGTCCGCGGCCGACCCCACCCGGATCCACGACCGGGCCGTGAGCACGCCCCGGCAGCTGGACGAGGTGGAGAGCGTGGTCACCGGCTGCGCCGTCGCCATCGCCGAGACCGGCACGATCGTCCTGGACGGCGGTCCTGAGCAGGGCCGCCGCCGGATCACCCTGATCCCGGACCACCACATCTGCGTCGTGCGGGTCCCCGGCCAGGTCGTGTCCTCCGTGCCGCAGGCACTCGGACGCCTCGATCCGGCCCGCCCGCTGACCTGGATCTCCGGTCCCTCCGCGACCAGCGACATCGAACTGGACCGGGTGGAGGGCGTGCACGGCCCGCGCACCCTGGAGGTGGTGCTGGTCAGCGGCGGGTGAGGGGCGGGTGAGCGGCGGGGGCGCACTCCTCGCGGCCCGGCCTTGGCTTCACCCGGGCGCAGATGACAGCATGGGTGAGCAAGCGCTTGGCCAGTCGGGTCGGCAGTCAAGCGGTACGTGCCTGGACGGACGGCCGGAGCCCGGCTCGCCCACGACCACCGGAGGCCCCCGTTGTTCACGTCCGTCGACGATGTCACCGCCCGTCTGGCAGCGACCGGCTATCTGGCCTCCCCCGCCGTGGCGACCGCCGTCTTCCTCGCCGGCCGCCTCGGCAAGCCCCTGCTGGTGGAGGGCCCCGCGGGCGTCGGCAAGACGGAGCTCGCCAAGGCCGTGGCCCAGGTGGCCGAGGCCCGGCTCGTCCGGCTCCAGTGCTACGAGGGAGTGGACGAGTCACGCGCGCTGTACGAGTGGAACCACGCCAAGCAGCTCCTGCGCATCACCGCCGGACGCGGCGAGACCTGGGACGAGGCGCGCACGGACATCTTCAGCGAGGAGTTCCTGCTCCCCCGCCCGCTGCTGAGCGCGATCCGCGGTGACGAGCCGACGGTCCTGCTGATCGACGAGACCGACAAGGCCGACATCGAGGTGGAGGGGCTGCTGCTGGAGGTGCTCAGCGACTTCCAGATCACGGTGCCGGAGCTCGGGACCATCACCGCGACCCGCCGCCCGTTCGTCGTGCTCACCTCCAACGCCGGCCGCGAGCTGTCCGAGGCGCTGCGCCGCCGCTGTCTGTTCCTGCACATCGGCTTCCCCGAGGAGGAACTGGAGCGGCGGATCGTACGGCAGAAGGTCCCGGAGCTGAGCGAGGCGCTCACGGCGTCGGTGGTACGGGTGGTCGGCGCTCTGCGCGCGATGGACCTGCGCAAGGTGCCGTCGGTCGCCGAGACCGTCGACTGGGCGCACACCCTGCTCGCGCTCGGTGCCGACACCCTCGACGAGGACGTCGTACGGGCCAGCCTGGGAGTGCTCCTCAAGCACCAGGACGACATCCTCAAGGCGGCCGCCAAGCTCGATCTGGACGCCGTATGACCGCGCCGGCGGACGGCATGACCGGGCCGGCGGACGACCTGGCGGCCCGGCTGACGGGCTTCGTCGCCGCGCTGCGCGACCACGGTCTGCGCATCGGCACCGGCGAGACCGTGGACGCGGCACAGGCGGTGGCCGCCCTGGGCCTGACCGACCGCGAGCTGCTGCGGGCGGGCCTGGCCGCGACCCTGCTGCACACGGAGGGGCAGCGGCGGGTGTTCGACCCGGTCTTCGACCTCTACTTCCCGAGCAGGACCGGGGCGCCGTCCACCACCGGTGCCGTGGACCGGGAGGAGCTGCGCGAGCGGCTCGCGCGGGCCCTGGCCGCCGACGACGCGGCGCTGCTGGGGCGGCTGGCGGCCGAGGCGGTGGACGGCTTCGGCGGGTACGGGAGTTCGCCCGGCTCGGACGGCTGGTCCTCGTACCAGGCCCTCGACCGGATCAGGCCGCAGACCCTGTTCGCGCGCGTCCGGGACGACGTCCGCGCGCGGAACGGTGGTTCCGGGTTCGCCGACCGGCTGCTGGACGACGAGATCCGGCGGCGGATCGAGGCCTTCCGGGGGCAGGTGGCGACGGAGGCACGACGCCGGGTGGCCGAGCGGCGCGGCCGCGACGAGATCGCCCGGCGCGCGGTGGCCCCGAGCGCCGACCGGGTCGACTTCCTGTTCGCGGGCCGGGACCGGCTGGCCGAGCTGCGCCGGAGCGTGCAGCCGCTCGCCCGCAAGCTGGCCACCCGGCTGGCCGCCCGCCGCCGCCGGGCCGCCCGCGGCACCATCGATCTGCGGCGGACGCTGCGCGGCTCGCTGTCCACCGGCGGGGTGCCGATGCGGCCGGTGCTGCGCAGGCGGCGGCCGGTCCGCCCCGAGCTGGTGCTGCTGTGCGATGTGTCGGGCTCGGTGTCCGGATTCTCGGACTTCACGATGCTGCTGGTGCAGGCGCTGCACGAGCAGTTCAGCAAGGTGCGGGTGTTCGCCTTCGTCAACCGGGTCGACGAGGTGACCGGTCTGCTCGTGCGCGGCGCGGCCGACCCCGAGGGCCTGAGCGCCCGCATCCGGGCGGAGGCGACCCTGACCGGCTGGCACGGCAGCAGCGACTACGGAGTCGCGCTGGGCGAGTTCGCGGAACGGTACGAGGGTGCGGTCGGGCCGCGCACGACCGTCTTCGTGCTGGGCGACGGCCGGACGAACATGAGCGACCCGAATCTGCCGGCCGTACGCCGGATCGGCGAGCGCGCCCGCCGCCTGTACTGGCTCAATCCGGAGCCCCGCGCCCAGTGGGGCACCGGCGACTCGGCCGCGGCGGCGTACGCCGGGCTGGTCGAGATGCACGAGTGCCGCAACGTACGGCAGCTGGAGGCGCTGGTGGGGCGGCTGCTGCCGGTGTGACCACCTGGTGCCTGCTCGGGTGCGCCGCCCCCGGCCGGGTCCGTCGGACTCGTCGGCCCCGTCCGGCTCGTCAGGCCGGGGCCGCGCACAGGGCGGCGAAGCGTGCGGCGTCGACGTTGCCGCCGGAGACGATCACCCCCACCCGGGGCGGGAGAGGACCGGCGCGGCGCGCGAGCAGCGCGGCCAGCGGGGTGGCGCCGCTCGGCTCGACGACGGTCTTCAGCCGTTCGAACGCGAACCGCATCGCGTCCCTGATCTCGTCGTCGGAGACCAGCGCGATCCCGTCCACGAGACGGCGGTTGACGGCGAAGGTCAGTTCGCCGGGAGTGTGCAGGGCCTGTCCGTCGGCGATCGTGCGCGGCACCGGGACGGTCACCCGCCGGCCCGCGGCCAGCGAGCGCCGGGTGTCGTCACCGGCCTCCGGTTCGACGCCCGTCACCCGGATGTCCGGGCGCAGTCCCTTGGCCACGGTGGCGCTGCCGGCGATCAGCCCGCCGCCGCCGACCGGCACCACCAGCAGATCCAGCTCACCGACCTCCTCCAGGAGTTCCAGGGCGGCGGTGCCCTGGCCCGCCATCACATCCGGATGGTCGTAGGGCGGGACGAGCGCGAGACCGCGTTCGGCGGCCAGGGCCTCGGCGACGGCGACCCGGTCGCCGGTGTAGCGGTCGTACGTGACGATCTCGGCGCCGTAGCCGGCGGTCGCGTCCCGCTTGGAGCGCGGGGCGTCCTCGGGCATCACGATGACGGCGGTGGTGCCGAGTTCGCGGGCGGCCAGGGCGACCGCCTGCGCGTGATTGCCCGAGGAGTAGGCGGCGACGCCGCGGGCGAGCTGCGCGGGAGCGAGCCGGGACAGCGCGTTGTAGGCGCCGCGGAACTTGAACGCCCCTGCACGCTGGAGGTTCTCGCACTTGAGGAACACCTCCGCGCCGACGAGGCCGTCCAGGGTCCTGGAGCGCAGGACCGGCGTGCGGTGGGCGACGCCCTTGAGCCGCGCGGCGGCGTCGAGCACGTCGTCGAGGGTGATGGGCAGGGGTGCGGCGGCGGTCACGGCTGTACTCCCTCGTCGGTCCGGTCGGGGGTGGTGGCGGGCGCAGGTGCGTCGGGTCGGGAGTCCGCCGCTCTGGACTGCGAGAGATAGGTGTAGGCGGAGGCGCGCGAGATGCCCAGGCGGGTGGCGACCTGCTCGACGGAGCGCCGCACCGCGAAGACGCCGCGTTCGTCCAGTCCGCGGAACAGCTCCAGGCGCTGCGGGCGGTCCAGCGCGGCCCAGGGCTGACGGTGACGCAGCTGATGGGTGTCGAGGATGGCGTCGACGACGGAGTCGATGTCGTTGCCGTACGTCGTGACGGGCGGCTCGGCGGTGCCGCCCCCGAAGCCGGCGAGCGCGCCGAGCAGGGCGTGGGCCTGGCCGACCGCGGTCACGTCCACGTTGACGCAGAGCGCGCCGAACACCGCGCCCGTGGAGTCGCGCAGCACCATCGTGGACGCCTTGACGAGGGCTCCCGAGCCGGTCCGGGTCAGATAGTTGAGCTCGTCGGACGCGTGGTCGCCGCGGGCCAGCATCCGCATGCCGATCTCGCTCATCGCCCCGCCCACCGCACGCCCCGTCACCGAACCCGCGACGGCGACCACCGAGTGCTCCGGACGCCGGTAGTCGTGCAGCACCACCTCGCACACCGGTCCGAAGGTCGCCACGATCCCGTCGAGAACCGGGGCCAGGGCGCCCAGGACCGCGTCCCGCTCCCGCTCCAGGTCCGCATCCGTCATCCGCACTCCCCCTTGCGTCCGGATCGGCGGTCCAGGATGTTCCAGTCCTGGATTTCCAGTCCAATCTCTGTACGAAAAATCTAACCCCGGGACGGGGGAAACGGCAAGGGCGGACCTCCGGGGACCGCCCTTGCCGTTCGCGTCCGCTCCGGTCAGGCGGCCAGGATCTTCTCCTTCGCGCGGCGGAACTCCTCGTCCGTGATGTCTCCCTTGCTCCGCAGCTCGGACAGCTTGGCGAGCTGGTCGGCACTGCTGGGCGTGGTGGCGGTCTGCCGGATGTAGCTGTCGAACTCCGCCTTCTGCGCCTGTGCCTGTTCGATCTGGCGGCGGCCCATGTTCTTGCCACGCGCGATGACGTAGACGAAGACACCGAGGAAGGGCAGCACGACGACGAAGATCAGCCAGCCCGCCTTGCCCCAGCCACCGAGCGTGTCGTCACGGAAGATGTCGACGATGATGCGGAAGAGCAGGACGAACCACAGGATCCACAGGAAGAACCACAGCATGGTCCAGAACGTGCTCAGCAGCGGGTAGTCGTAGGCGAGGTACACGTTTCCGTCCACTTTCCGTCCTCCTCCGTACAAGGCGGTCGCCCGTCGGTCGGTTCGTGCGCATTCAGCGTGGGCGGTGGACCGCCCGGCCGCCTCACCCGGCAGGGGTGAGCTTCCCGGCCGGTCAGGTGAGTCCGCCGCTCCTCATGGCCTTGCGGAGCCCGGCCCGCAGGGTGAACGCCACCGCCACCTCCAGCAGGCCCAGCAGTACGAGCCACAGGCCGAGCAGCCGGGTCAGGACGACCGCGGACTCTGTGGGCAGGGCCAGCACCACGATTCCCGCGACGACCCCGAGCGCGCCCACGCCGAACAGGACGCCGCGGTGCGGCAGGCCCTTGGCGGCGACGGCCATGTACACCGTGACCATGCCGGACACCAGCCAGGTCACGCCGACGATCAGGGAGAGCGCGGCGATCGTCTGGAGCGGGTTGCGCAGGCACAGCACACCGGCCAGCACGAACAGCACCGCGAGCAGGAGCCGGGTGATCCGTTCCCCCTGGCCCTCCGGGCCGAAGGCCATGACGAATCTGAAGAACCCGGCGAGCAGCAGGTACACGCCGATGATGACCGCCAGGATGTGCAGGGTCTCGTCGGGCCACACCAGGATCAGGATGCCGGGCAGCAGGGTCGCGAGCGCCGTGGCCAGGGCCCAGTGCCAGGACGAGCCGACGGCGCCGAGCATCCGGGCGGGGTCGTCCGGGGCGACCGGGCCGCGCCCGGCGGGGGTCTGCTCCGGCCCGGCCGGAGGTGTGGGACGAGGCGGTACGGTCATGGCTCCTCCTCGTGTGCCGGTCACCGGCCGGGAGCCGTGTCCCGGCGCGGCGACGTCACGGACCGCTCGGCTTCAGCGTCCCCCCGGCCGTCGTCCCCCGGGATCACCCGAACCGGGTGACCGGTGGCCGCGGGGCGAGCACGGCGTGGGACGGCGGCGGTCCGGTGTGGTTCACTGCGCCAGCCTTCGCATCTCCGCGAGGTGCAGGCCCAGCGACTGGAACCGGGCCAGCAGCCCGTACAGGTGCGCCTCGTCGACGACCGGCCCGAACAGCAGGGTCTGGTCGGCCGCGACGACGTACTCCAGTTCGGGGAATGCCTCGGCCAGCGTTTTCGACATGTGTCCGTCGATACGGAACTCGTAGCGCATGAGCGGCCCTCCCCACGGGTGGCGTGCGCGGTCTCCCCCGCTCCACGATGGTCCGTCGCGCGACGGCGTACGGCCTCACCCTGGTGAGGTGAACCGGCAGCGGCCGGTCCCGTCAGTGCGTCAGGCCCACTTTGAGCACGACGATCAGCAGCCCGATCACGAGGTTGACGACCCCCGCGGAAGCGGCCAGCGCCCATGACGCACGGGCCTCCCGGGCCGCCGCGATCGACCATCCCACCTGCCCGGCCACCGCGACGGCCAGCGTCAGCCAGAGCGTGCCGGCCAGGTCCATGCCGAGCAGCCAGCCGACGCCCACGGCGGTCACGGGCGGCACCGCGGCGTTGACGATCGGCCACTCCTCCCGGCACACGGCCACGACGGCGTGCCGGTCCAGGGACTGCCGGACCAGCCGCGCGCCGAACAGCTGGGCGTGCACGTGCGCGATCCAGAAGACCAGACTGGTGGCGAGCAGCAGCAACGCCAGTTCGAGCCGCGGGAGCGGGCCGAGGGTGCCGGCGCCCACCACGACCGAGGCGGCGAGCAGTGATCCGTAGATGCCTCCGGTGTAGTCGGCGTGCGTCCTGCCGGCGGCGCGCTCCTGCCTGACCCGCACCCCTGTCGTGCCCCTGGACTTCGCCTTGGCCATCGTGTCCCTCCGGTGGTCAGGAGATCGTCTCGGCCCGGGGGTCCGCTGCCGCGCGACGGGGCCGGACGGCCGGAAGGTGCGAGGTGGCCAGGAAGCTGACGAGGGTGATCCCGCCCGCCGCCAGGATCGCCACCCGCAGGCCTGCCAACTGCGCCTTCGCGTACGACTCGGTGAGCGCGTCGGCGTCGGCCGGGGGCAGTCCGGCCTGCTCCGCGGCGGTGTGCACCTGCTGCGAGCTGACGAATGCGATACCCAACTCCAGGGCGATGCCGGTCTGCTTCCGGGCCTCGTCCGAGATCCGCGGGTCGTCCGCGACATGCACGGTGAACGCCTGGGCCAGAGCGCCTACGAGCAGGGAGCCGATGAGGGCGGTGCCGAGCGCGGAGCCGAGGTTCTGGGCGGTGTACTGGAGGCCGCCGACCTCGCTGCGGCCCTCCTCGCCGACGCTGGACTGCACGACGTTGCCCAGCTGCGAGGCGAGCAGGCCCATCCCGACCCCGAGGACGGCCATCGCGGCCGCGAACTGGGTGTCGTCGATGACGGGCTCGATGGTGGCGAGCAGCCAGACGACGGCCAGCAGCAGGATCGTCAGCGCCAGCCGGACGACGGCCCGCGCGCCGATGCGCTGCCCGAGCCGGGAGGCGAGCACGGAGGCCACGAGCATGGTGACGGAGACCGGCAGCAGCCGCAGACCGGTCTGGAAGGCGTCGAAGCCCTGTACGACCTGGAGGTACAGGGGGATGGTGAAGAACAGTCCGAGCAGGATGAGGTTCTGGCTCAGCAGGACCATCAGCCCGGAACGCAGCACCGGTAGCCGCAGCAGGGCGAAGTGCACCAGGGGTTCCCCGCCCCGGGCCGCCAGGCGTCTCTCCCAGTGCTGGAACCCCACCAGGACGGCGCCCCCGACCGCGACGACGAAGAAGGTCGGCGCGAAGCCCAGGACGGTGAAGGGAGCGTCGCGCGGCTGGACCCAGCCCCAGGAGCCGCTCTGGAGGACCCCGAGCACCACCAGCCCGAGTCCGCCCGCGGAGAGCGCGGCGCCCACGCCGTCCAGCCCGTACCGGGGGGCGGTGCGGGGGGTCTTCGGGATCACCCGGTTGCAGCACAGGACGATCAGCACGACCACGACCTCACCGGCGAAGACCAGTCGCCAGGTCAGATAGGTGGTCACCCAGCCGCCCAGCAGCGGTCCGACCGCGATGCCGGCCCCCGCGAGGCCGCCGATGACCCCGTAGGCGACCGCCCGCTCCGGTCCGCGGTAGTTCTCCGCGACGAGCGCGGCCATCGCGGGCAGCACCAGCGCGGCGCCGAGCCCCTCGATCACCGACCACCCCAGGGCGAGCAACCAGAGGCTGGGGGCCACGGCCGTCAGGGCCGAGCCGACGGCGTAGACGGTGAGACCGACGAAGAACAGCCGACGACGTCCCAGGATGTCCCCGAGCCGGCCACCGACGATCATGAAAGCCGCCATGACCAGGGCGTAGAGCGTGATGACCGCCTGAATGGCGGTGACCTCGGTGTCGAAGTCCTCGACCAGCTGACTGATGGACACGTTCATGACGGACGTGTCCAGCACCATCAGGAACTGGGCCGTGCCCAGTACAGCCAGAGCGCGCCAGTGTGTCACGGTGTGCACCTCGCCGGATCAGCCGCGAACGGGGCGGATAACAGGGACGGAAGCAGGGTCAGGGGCGACGTAAGGGATGGGTTCACAGCATCCCCAGCTCGCGGGCCCGGCGCAGGGCGTCGCCACGCCGGTTCACCGAGAGTTTCCGGTAGACGTTCTTGAGATGGGTCTTGACGGTGTTGACCGACAGATACAGGTCGGCGGCGATCTCCTCGGTGGACATCACCTGCGCCAGCCGTTGCAGGACGTCGCGTTCACGGGCGCTCAGCCGCTCCACGACGGGCGCCCCCTGCCCGGCACCGGCGTGGACCCGGGCCGCATGCCGGGCCGGCGCCGCGTGCGGGCCCTGCCGGACGGTGAGCCAGCCGCGGCCCAGCTCCCGGTTCGCGGGAGTGCCGAGCAGGGGGCGGATCCAGGGCCCGGCCTCGATGAACGGCCGGCGCAGGCATTCCCGCCTGGCCTCCCGCAGCGCCTCGCCGACCAGGCGCTGCGCGGCGGCGGCGTCCCCGGCCCGGTCGGCGGCCTGCGCCCGGACGAGGGTGGCCCGTACGGTCAGCGCGGGGCCGCCCGTACGCGTGGGCAGCCGGTCCAGGAAGTCCGGTGCCGGAGCGTCACCCCCGGCGCCCTGCGCAGCCTCAGCGGCCTGCGCAGTTTCAGTGGCCTCCGAGTCCTCCGCGGCCGGCAGGTCTTCCGCGGCCCGCAGTTCTTCCGCGGCCGGTGAGCCCTCCTTGATCCCCGAGTCCTCCGCGGCCCGCGAGTCCTTCCTGGTCCCCGAGTCCTCCGCGGCCGGCAGGGCTGCCGTGGTCCCCGCGGCTGCCGTGGCCCTGGTGGTTCCCGTGGTCCCGGTAGCTTCCACGGCCCCGGTGGTCCTGGTGGCCCCGGTGGCCGCAGCGGTGGCAGCAACGGCAGCCGCAGGGGTCCCCGTGGCCGCCCCCGCCCCCGCGTCCGCGGCGAGTTCGGCGCGGGCGGCCGCCACCGCGCAGGCCGGCCGGTGCTCCGCGGTGGGACCCAGCAGCCTGGCGGCCTCTTCGGCGCGTCCCACGGCGATCAGCGCCGCCGCCGCGACCAGAGCCGCCTCGGTCTCGGCCCACGGGGAGGAGACCTCGGCGGCGACCGCCGGTTCCCCGGCTTCAACGACCGTACGGGCCTGCCCGCGGGCCAGCCGCAGCCGCGCCCCGGTGATCGCCCCGAGCGCGGCCAGCACCGGGTCCTGCGGTCCGCCGTGGGCGTCGGCCACCTGGCCGAGCAACGCCTGGGCCTCGTCCAGTTCGTCGCGTTCGACGGCCACGGCCGCCAGCACCAGTCGTCCGATCCCGGACCGCGACGACGGCGGCAGGCCGTAGCGGTCCGCCTCCTGCGTCGCGGCCTGGGCCCGCTTCTCCGCCCCGCCGAACCGGCCCTCCAGGTAGTCGATCAGCGCGAGGTGCGCGAGGGACTCCTGCCGGGCCGACGCCGTGGCGACCCCGCCCGTGCAGGCAGCCGCCTCGGACAGCGCGGCCCGCGCCTCGTCGAAGCGTCCGACCCACAGCCGGGTCACCCCGAGGTGGGTCAGCAGCTGCGCGGTCAGCTCGGGGTGCCGTTCCAGCAGGTCGGCAGGCAGCGCCCGGCGCAGTTCGCGGGCGGCGTCGGCGGCCCGCTCGGCCCTGGCCGGGGACCCCGTCAGGCGCCCGACGAGCGCCTCCAGCAGCGCCACGCTCATCCGTGCGGGGGCCAGGGCGCACCAGTGGTCGTCGCTGTCGGCCGCGGCCCGCGTGAGCGACATGCCCGGCGGCAGCACAGCGTCCGGCGGGTCCGGCGCCCGCGTCGCGTCCGGCGGGTCGGCTGGGCCGGTGCACAGGTCCCGCTCGGCGTGGCGCAGGTGGGTCAGGCCGCGGTCGAGGTCATGACCGGCCAGGGCGCGGGCGGCGAGGACCAGGTGGACCGCCGGGCCGTCGGCACCGGCACCGGCGGTCATCCGGGAGAACAGGTCGGCGAGATCATCGGCGTACAGACCGCTGAAGAGCTGTCCGACGGCCAGGTCGTCGACCAGGGCGCGGGAGGTGAACTCCCAGTCCCCCGCCGCGCTGCCATGGGCGAGGGTCTCGCCGAGCGAACCCCACCGGCTCAGCCAGCGCGCGGCCCGCCGGTGCAGCCGGGTCTCCAGACCGGGCTGGCGCTCACGCAGATGCGCGCGCAGGATCTCGGCGAACAGCGGGTGCAGCCGGTACCAGTCGTGACCGAGGGGCTCCACGAAGGCGTTCTCCCGGCGCAGCCGGGCCAGCACGCTCTCGGCGTCGGTACGACCGGTCAGCGCGTCCGCCAGACCGGCGCGGAAGCGTTCCACCACGCTGATCTTCAGCAGGAGGTCCTGGGTCGCGGGCGGCTGCCGCTTCAGCACCTCCGCCAGCAGGAAGTCGGCCACCGTGCTGCGGCCCGCCTCGAACTCCTTCAGATAGCGCTCGGGGTCGGGGCTCTGCTGCGCCGCCAGGGCGCACAAGCGCAGCCCGGCGGCCCATCCCCCGGTGCGCCGGACCAGTCCGCGCACGGCGTCCTCGGTCAGCCGCAGTCCGTGGGTGTCCAGCACGGCGGCCGCTTCCTCGGGGGTGAACGCCAGCTCGGCACCGCGGATCTCGGTGATGCTGCCGGCGACCCGGTAGCGGTGCAGCGGGAGCAGCGGTTCACTGCGGGTGACCAGGACGAGGCGCAGTCCCGGGCCCGCGTGGTGCAGCACGAACTCCAGCTGCTCGGCTATCTCCAGCGAGGGCACGTGGTCGAACTCGTCGAGGACGAGGAGCGCGGGCGCCGTACGGTCGCTCAGGCCGGCCGCGAGCCGTGCCAGCAGGGCGCGGTCCACGCGGCTCGCGTGCGCTGGGCACCCGACGTCGGGCGGGAGCGGGACGCCGCCGGCCCGCAGTGCCTGCACCAGGTAGGCCCAGAAGACGCCCGGCGCCTGGTCGGCGGAGTCCGCGGTGAGCCAGGCCACCGGCCGTCCCAGCTGCGCGGCCCAGTCGGCGACCAGCAGGGTCTTGCCCGCTCCGGCCGGTCCGTCGACGAGGGTCAGCGGGGTGTCCGGCGCCCGGTCCAGCCGTGCGACCAGCCGGGCCCGGCGCAGGAACGTGGTGGGCCGCTCGGGCGGGACGAACCGGGTGCCGAGGAACGGGGCGCCCCGCGGATCGAACCGCGCGGCCTCCGTCCCGGCCTCTGCCCCGGCCTGCGTCCGGTGCCGATCGGCCACGACGCTCACCACCGTCCATCAGGTCGTGGGCGACCTCACCCTCACCCTCACCCTCAGTTTCGCAGTGCTTCCGCTCCCGCGCGCGGCGTCGGGCGCCGGCGCGCGGACCGCCGCGCGGCTCAGGTAGGCGATCCGACCGGGTCCGATGCCCGTGCCGGTGTCCGCCGACGGCAACTGCCCCGCCGGTCGCGGAAGCAGCGCGGCCGGAACGGGGTGGGGACCGGTCGGCGCGGGTCCGCTCCGCACGGCCATGGGGGTGTCCCCAAATGACAAGTCACCTGTCTCCGTGGGTCAAGCGTTCACCTTCCGTCGGCCCTACCTTTGCAGCACCGCAGCGACGCGGCCGACCTCCGGAAGGTCCCGTACCACTCCCCCGTGGCGCGTGTCCCCTCCGGCCCGGACGGCCGTCCGTCCAGGCAGCGATGTCCGCCGCACGCGGTGACTCAGTACCGATCCGCACGCCCTGTGCGTTGCCGCGCCCGTTCCGCGCGGCTTCGCACAGGGCGTGCGATCCCAGATCCGACGAAGGAGACGGACCGTGCACTTCCACGACGACTCACTGCTCCCTGAGAACCAGGAGAAGCTGGTGATCCAGGTCGCCCCCTACGGGCCGGAGTGGCTGCCCGGTGACGCGGACGATCTTCCGCTCACGATGGACGAGCACGTACAGGCGGCCGTCGACTGCTACAACGCCGGTGCCACGGTGCTGCACATCCACGTGCGGGAGCTCGACGGCAAGGGCTCCAAGCGCCTGTCCATGTTCAACGAGCTGATCGGCCGGCTGCGCGAGGCGGTGCCGGACATGGTGCTGCAGATCGGCGGCTCCATCTCCTTCGCCCCCGAGGGCGAGGGGTCGGACGCCAACTGGCTGTCCTACGACACCCGCCACATGCTGGCCGAGCTGGACCCGAAGCCGGACCAGGTCACCATCGCGATCAACACCAGCCAGATGAACATCGTCGAGATCATGACCGACGACGACCTGGAGGGCACCTCGATCGCGAAGCCCGAGTACTACCGCGCCTACCGCGACATGTACCTGGAGGCCGGTCCCGAGTTCTACCTGGAGCACCTCAAGCGCCTTCAGGAGAAGGGCATCCAGGCCCACTTCCAGCTCGCCACCCTGGCCCAGCTGGAGACCGTCGAGCGTCTGATCCGCAAGGGCGTCTACACCGGCCCGCTGACCCTCAACTACGTGGCCATCGGCGGCGGCTTCGCCGGCCGTCACCCCGCGGACCTGATCGAGTTCATCCGCCGCGTGCCGGACGGCGCCACCCTCACCATCGAGTCCTCGATGCGCGCGGTCGCCCCCATGAACGCCGTCGGTATCGCGCTCGGCGCGCACGTCCGCGTCGGCAACGAGGACAACCTGTGGGGCAGGAAGGGCGAGCGGATGTCGTCCGTCGCCCAGGTCGAGCAGATGGTGAAGATCTCCGAGGCGCTGGGCCGCGACATCGCCACCGGCGCCGAGGCCAAGGAGATCTACCACATCGGCGAGTACTACTCCAGCGCCGACGAGACCCTGGCCCGGCTGGGCATGGTGCCGAACCGTCGCCCCGGCCGGCGCGGCTTCATGCTCCGCGACGTCTGACCGTCCCGCCGGTTCCGACCGTTCCGCCCGTCACACACACCTGCCGTGGCACCGCGCCGCTCCGTGTGCCACGGCCCTCGGGCCGCCGGGGCATACCCCCCGCTCCGGCGGCCCTTCCCCCCAACTCCCTTCATTTACGGAGCTCGACCGTGGCACATGCCGTTCGCTTCAAGGAGACCGGAGGTCCCGACGTCCTGCGCTGGGAGGAGGTCGTCGTCGGCGACCCCGGCCCGGGCGAGGTACGGATCCGGCACGAGGCCGTCGGTCTCAACTTCGCCGACACCTACTTCCGCACCGGTCTCTACCCGGCGCCGCTGCCCGCCGGCATGGGCGTCGAGGGCGCGGGGGTGATCGAGGCCGTGGGCGAGGGCGTCACGGACTTCGCCGAGGGCGACCGGGTCACCTACACCGGCAGCCCGCTGGGCGCGTACAGCACCGAGCGCGTGATGCCGGTGGACTCCCTCATCAAGCTGCCCGACGCCATCCCGTTCGCGACCGCCGCGGCGATGACCATGCGCGGTCTCACCGCCTCCTATCTGCTGCGTCGCATCCACCCGCTGAAGTCCGGCGACACGGTGCTGCTGACCGCGGCGGCGGGCGGCGTCGGCCTGATCGTGTGCCAGTGGGCCAGGCTGCTGGGCATCGACGTGATCGGCACCGTCTCCACCGAGGAGAAGGCCGAACTCGCCCTCGCCCACGGTGCCGCGCACGTCGTCAACTACAGGACGGAGGACGTCGCGAAGCGGGTCAGTGAGATCACCGACGGCGCCGGCGTGCCGCTCGTCCTCGACAGCATCGGCCGGACCACCTTCGAGTCGTCGATCGACTCCCTGGCCCGCCGCGGCCTGCTGGTCTGCTTCGGCACCGCCTCCGGCCCCACCCCGCCGATCCACGCCATGCAGCTGGCCGTCAAGGGCTCCCTCTTCGTGACCCGCCCGGCCCTCGCCGACTACATCGCCGACCCCGCCGAGCGGGCGGAACTCTCCGGCGAGCTGTTCGGTCACGTCGCCGCCGGCGACATCGCGATCGAGATCAACCAGCGCTACTCCCTCGAGGACGCCGCCCGGGCGCACCGCGACCTCGAGTCCGGCACGACCACCGGATCGTCCGTCTTCGTCCTCTGATCCCGCGGGTCCCGCGGATCAACCCCCCTCCAGGAGGAAGCACCATGGAGCAGACCCTCGGCCCGAAGACGGGCACCCCGGCGCTGGTGCGCTCCGAGGTCCGGGGCTCGATCACCGTCGAGCCGCTGACCTGCAACATCGGCGCGCAGCTCGCCGGCGTCAACCTCGGTGACGCCTCGCGTGACGACGACCTGTTCGCGGAGATCAAGGCCCTGCTGCTGAAGCACAAGGTCCTCTTCCTGCGCGACCAGGACATCACCCGCGCCGAGCACGTCGCCTTCGCCTCGCGCTTCGGCGCGTTGGAGGACCACCCGGTCGCGGGCAGCGACCCCGACCACCCCGGCCTGGTCCGCATCTACAAGGACCTGGACAGCAAGCCGGAGCACTACGAGAACGCGCTCCACACCGACGGCACCTGGCGCGAGAACCCCGCCATGGGTGCGGTGCTGCGCTGTATCGAATCGCCGCCGGTCGGCGGCGACACCGTCTGGATCAACATGGCCGAGGCCTACCGCCGGCTGCCGGAGCACATCAAGACGCAGATCAAGGGTCTGCGGGCCCGGCACAGCATCGAGGCCAGCTTCGGCGCTGTCATGCCCGAGGAGCAGCGGCACGCGCTCAAGGCGCGCTTCCCCGACGCGGAGCACCCGGTGGTGCGCACCCACCCCGAGACCGGTGAGCAGATCCTCTTCGTCAACAGCTTCACCACCCACTTCGTCAACTTCCACACGCCCGAGAACGTGCGCTTCGGGCAGGACTACGCCCCGGGGGCGAGCCACCTGCTGAACTACCTGCTCAGCCAGGCGGCGGTCCCCGAGTTCCAGGTGCGCTGGCGCTGGCAGCCGAACAGCGTGGCGATCTGGGACAACCGCTCCACCCAGCACTACGCCGTCCAGGACTACTGGCCCGCCGTCCGCAAGATGGAGCGCGCCGGAATCGTGGGCGACAGACCGTTCTGATCCGACTCCCCTTCAAAGAAGTGCGTGAGGTGATGACAATGGGGCTCCAGACCACTGCGGTCGCCGTTCCCGGAACGAGTTCGTCCTCGTCCGGGTGGCCGGTCTCCCGAGGCTATGCCTGGATCGTTTTCGCCCTGAGTTTCGGGCTGTTGCTGTCCGACTACATGTCGCGGCAGGTACTGAACGCCGTCTTCCCGATGCTGAAGGACGAATGGCTGCTCACCGACGCCAGGCTGGGCTCGCTCAGCGGCATCGTGGCACTCATGGTCGGCGTGCTCGCGTTCCCCCTGTCGCTCGTGGCGGACCGCTGGGGCCGGGTGAAGAGCCTGCTGTTCGCCGCCGTGACGTGGAGCCTGGCCACCCTGGGCTGCGCGCTGGCGGCGAACTACGACCAGATGTTCCTCGCCCGGCTCTTCGTCGGCGTCGGCGAGGCGGCGTACGGGAGTGTCGGCATCGCCGTGGTCCTGAGCGTCTTCCCGATCGTGCTGCGGGCCACCCTGTCCGGGGCCTTCATCGCGGGCGGCGCGTTCGGCTCGGTGCTCGGTGTGTCGATCGGCGGCACCGTGGCCCAGCAGTTCGGCTGGCGCTGGGCGTTCGGCGCGATGGGTCTGTTCGGGCTGGTGCTGGCCGCCGTCTACGGGGTCGTCGTCACGGAGAAGCGACTGCGCCCCCGGGCGGCGGCCGACCCGGACGGGGACCCGGACGACGCCGGCACACCGGCCGCCGCCGAGGCGACGGCCCCGCGCGCGGCGCTGCGTGCCCTGCTGCCCCGGCTGTTCTCCTCCGTCTCCGTGATCAGCGCGTACGTCGGCAGCGGACTGCAACTGTTCACCGCCGGCGCCCTCATCTCCTGGCTGCCCAGCTTCTTCAACCGCTACTACGACCTGCCCACCGCGAAGGCCGGTTCCGCCGCGGGCGTCTTCATCCTCGTCATCGGCGTGGGGATGGTGCTCGGCGGGATGGCCTCGGACCGGATCAGCAAGCTGGTCCCGATCCGCAAGTGGGACGTCGCGCTGACGTGCAGCCTCGGCTCGCTCCTGCTGCTGATGACCGCCTTCCGGCTGCCCACCGGCCCCCTCCAGCTGATCGCGCTGGCCGCGGGAGCGCTGCTGACCGCGGGCTCGGCAGGACCGGCCGCCGCCATGGTCGCGAACCTGACCCCGGTGGCGATCTCCGCGACCGCGTTCGCCACCCTCACCCTGGCCAACAGCCTGCTCGGGCTGGCCCCCGGGCCCGCGATCACGGGTGCGATAGCGGACCGTACGGGTCTGCTCGGCGCCCTGCGGATCGTCCCGCTCGTCGCACTCGCCGCCGCCGTCGCCTTCCTGATCGGCCGCCGCTGGTACGACCGCGACCTGCTCCGCATCACCGGACTCGCCGAGGCCGCCCCGGCGAAGGAAGCGGAGACGTCCTCGTGAGCACCGACACCCAGCCCTCCGCCGGCACCGACACCCAGCCGTCCGCGGGCACCGGCACCCGGCCCTCCGTCGTGATCGTCCCCGGTCTGCGGGACCACGTGGAGGAGCACTGGCAGACCCTGCTCGCCGGCCGGCTCGCCGAAGCCGGCCGGACCGTGGTCACCGTGCCGCCGCCGGCCGGGAACCGGCTCAGTCGCGAGACCCAGGTCGCCTCCCTGGACAAGGTGGTGGCGCAGCTCGCCGGGCCCGTCGTCCTGGTCGCCCACAGCGCCGGTGTGATCACCACCGTGCACTGGTCCCGGCGGCACGAGGCCGACGTACGGGGTGCGCTCCTGGTCACCCCGCCCGACTTCGAGACCCCGCTGCCGGAGGGATATCCCACCCCGGAGGTACTGGCCGAGAACGGCTGGACGCCGGTCCCCCGTTCGGCGCTGCCCTTCCCCAGCGTCGTCGCGGCCAGCTCCGACGACCCGCTGGGCTCCCTGGAGCGCGTACGCGAACTGGCCGGGGACTGGGGCAGCCGGCTCGTGGAACTCGGCGCGGTCGGCCATCTCAACCCCGCCTCCGGCCACGGGCCCTGGCCCCGGTCGGAGGAACTCCTGCGCGAACTCGAACGCGGCTGACACCCAGCCCGACGTACAGCCCCCGGAAAGGCGACGATGAAGTCCGACACCGATCTGCTGTGGTCCCCCGGCCGCCGCGAGACACAGGAATCCGACGTCGCCCGCTTCATGCGATGGCTCGGCACCGCCCGGGGGCTGCACTTCGCGGACTACGCCGAGCTGTGGCGGTGGAGCTCCACGGACCTGCCCGGCTTCTGGTCCGCCGTGTGGGAGTACTACGGCCTGGACGCCGTGAGCGGCTACGACGCCGTACTGGCGGACGCGTCCATGCCGGGCGCCGACTGGTTCCCCGGGGCCCGGCTGAACTTCGCCGAACGGTGCTTCGCCCACGCCTGCGACACCCGTCCGGCGCTGGTCGCCGTCACCGAGGGCGCCGAACCCGTCGACATCTCCTGGGAGGAGCTGCGCGGACAGGTCGCAGACGTCGCCGCGGCACTGCGCCGGATGGGCGTGGCGCCCGGCGACCGCGTGGCCGGATATCTGCCGAACGTTCCGCAGAGCGTGGTCGCCCTGCTGGCCACGGCCGCCGTCGGCGCGGTCTGGACAGCGTGCTCCCCGGACTTCGGCACCCCCAGCGTGCTCGCCCGGCTGCGCCAGGCGCGACCGGTCGTCCTGGTGGCGGCGGACGGCTACCGGCACGGCGGCAAGGAGTACGACAGGCGGGCGGCGGTCTCCGAACTCGTGGACGGACTGCCCACCGTCCGGCACGTCCTCGCCGTCGGCCTGCTCGCCGCCGCGCCGGACGAGCCGTGGCCGCGGCGTCCCGACGTCGAGGTGCACGCCTGGACCGGGCTGCCCGCCGCCGAAGGCCCCCTGGAATTCGCCGACGTGCCCTTCGACCACCCGCTGTGGATCCTGTGGTCGTCCGGGACCACCGGGGTGCCCAAGGGAATCGTGCAGGGGCACGGCGGCATCGTCGTGGAACTGCTCAAGGCCCTCGGTCTCGGCGCCGACCTGCGGGCCGAGGACCGCTATCTGTTCGTCACGTCCACGAGCTGGATGGTCTGGAACTTCCTGGTCGGCGGGCTGCTGCACGGCAGCACGATCGTCCTGTACGACGGCAGCCCCACCTTCCCCGACATCGCCGGCGTCTGGCGGGTGGCCGAGCGGACCGGCGCGACGATGGTCGGCGTGGGCGCGGCCTATCTCGCCGCCGTGGAGAAGTCGGGCACCGACGTCGCGGCCGGGCTCGATCTCGGTGCGCTGCGCTCCATCATGCAGACCGGTTCCTCGCTGCCGGCCAGTACCTGGCGCTGGGTCCACGAGCGGCTCGCGCCGGACGTCTGGCTCCAGTCCATCTGCGGCGGGACCGACATCTGCTCGGTCCTCGCGGGCGGGTCCCCGCTGCTGCCCGTACGCGTGGGCCGTATCCAGTGCCCCTCCCTCGGGGTCGCGCTCGACGCCTGGGACCCCTCCGGGCGGCCGCTCACCGGCGAGCAGGGCGAACTCGTGGTGACCGCGCCGCTGCCGTCGATGCCCCTGTACTTCGTCGACGACCCCGACGGGGCCCGCTACCGGGCCAGTTACTTCGACACCTACCCGGGTGTCTGGCGGCACGGCGACTGGGTGACCGTCCACCCCGACCTGTCCGTCGTGGTGTCCGGGCGTTCGGACTCCACGCTCAACCGCATGGGCGTGCGCATGGGCTCCGCCGACATCTACGACGTCGTCGAGCAGCTTCCCGAGGTCGCCGACAGCCTGGTCGTCGGTGTGGAGCGCCCGGACGGCGGCTACTTCATGCCGCTGTTCGTGGTGGCCGCCGAGGGCGCCGCCGTCGACGAGGGGCTGCGCGAGCGGATCGCCGGGGCCATCCGGCGCCGGCTGTCGCCCCGTCATGTGCCCGACGTCATCGTGCCGATCGCCGCGGTGCCGCGCACCCTGACCGGGAAGAAGCTGGAGGTGCCGGTCAAGCGCATCCTCCAGGGCGCCTCCGTCGGCGACGTCAGCAGCGCGGGCGCCGTCACCCATCCCGAGACCCTGGCCTGGTTCGCGCGGTACGCGCGGCAGTCGATGCCGGTCGAGTGAACGCCGCACACCCGAGGGGCCCTTCCGGACATACCGGAGGGGCCCCTCGTCTGTGGGTCTGTGGGTCTGTGGGTCTGTGGGCCTGTGGGCCTGTGGGCCTGTGGGCCGCCAGGAAGGTCAGAGGGCTCCGGCGGCGTACTGGAGCGAGAGGCTGGTGACGGACACGACCACCCACAGGCAGGCGCCCAGCAGCAGAGGGCGCGGGCCGGTCCGGCGCAGAGCGGCCACGTCGGTGGACAGGCCGACCGCGCAGAGCGCGACGGTGACGAGGAGGACGGAGAGCTCCTTGAGGCCGGGCTGGACACCGGCCGGGATGAGTCCGGCGCTGTTGGCCGCGGCGGCCAGCAGGAAGACCACGAGGAACCACGGCACCAGCCGGAGCGCGCTCACCTCGGGCGTTGCGGCGGCCGGGTCGGCGGCGCGGGCGCGCCGCCGGGCCAGGACCGCCAGGCCCAGACAGATCGGAATGATCATCAGAGTGCGGGTGAGCTTGACGACGACCGCGTCGTCGATGGCCGAGGGCCCGTAGGCGGTGGCGACGGCGACCACGGACGACATGTCGTTGACCGCCGTGCCGGCGAAGAGGCCGAAGGCGTGCGGGTCCATCCCGAGCAGATGGCCGACCACGGGGAAGACGAGCACCGCGGCGATGTTGAACAGGAAGATCGTCGAGACGGCGTAGGCGACTTCCGCGCTCGCGGCGCCGATGACCGGCGTGACCGCGGCGATCGCCGACGCCCCGCAGATCCCGGTGCCCGCGCCGACGAGCGTGCGCAGGTTGCCGTCGACACCGAACCGGCGGCCCAGGAAGTGGGCGGCGGTCAGACAGGCGCCCAGCGAACCCACCATGATCGGCAGTGAGCTCCCGCCCACGTGGAAGACCTGGGTGAGCGACAGCTGGGCGCCGAGGAGGGCCACTCCGGCCTGGAGCAGCGGCTTGTTGGCGCCGGTGATGCCCCGGCGCAGACGCGGGCCCGGCTTGCGTACGGCCGCGACGGCCACGCCGAGAACCACGGCCGTCACCGGTCCGCCGAGCACGGGGAGCAGTCTGCCGACCACCGTGGCCAGTGCGGCGAGGGCCAGCGTGAGGGCGAGTCCGGGCAGCCGGGACCCGCTGGAGCCGGTGGACCCGGTGGACCCGGTGGGGCTCTGGTCGGTGGACGGGAGTTCCGTGGCGGACGGGGTCGCCGTGGTGGACGGGGGCTCCTGAACAGGTGCTTTCTTCACGGTGTCGACTCTCGTCCGTCTCCCGGGCCGCTTGTAGGCCCCGGATCGGGAGAAGGCGCCCGAGGGAAAGCTCGACCTGCTGCTGTCACTGGACTTCCGCATGACGTCCTCCACCCTCAAGTCGGACATC
>NZ_JBEOWS010000065.1:0-33213 GCF_040296125.1 Streptomyces sp. NPDC002265
GCGAGGGCGTGTGATGCACGATCAGCAAGGTGGGCACACTCCCGAACCCTGCCGTCCGGGCGGCCCGGACCGCAAGCCGGACCGCCCGGGGTGCGGACGTCCCGGGTGCTACCCGGCGCCGGCGGTGACCGCCGGGATGCGTTCCAGGACGCCGCCCGCGAACACGTCGTACAGCGGCAGGGTCTCCAGGTGGACGTAGCCGATGTGGCAGTCGCAGGCGGTGAGGGGGCAGGGGCGCGGGCGCAGGGCCTCGCGGTAGGAGCCGTCGTAGAGGTTTCCCAGTTCGGCGCGGACGAAGTGGCAGCGGCGGACGGTGCCGTCGCCGTCGACGGAGATCACGGACTCCCCGGTGCGGCACGGCAGGCCCGCGCTGGCGTGCGGACGGCGGCTGTAGGGGAACAGCGGGTCCAGTTCGGTCCAGAGGTCGGCCTGGGCGTCGTCGTAGGTGTGGCCCTCCGCGGCGTTGACCCACAGGTACACGTGCGGGGGCAGTTCGGCGCGCAGCCGCCGGGCGGCCTCCAGATGCTCGGGCAGCCCGACGATGCCGACGCTGAAGCGCACGCCGAGCCGGACCAGTTCACGGCACTTGGCGAGAAAGCGCTCGTACGGGGTCTGGCCGGGGTGGTACGTGCACCACAGGGCGAGGGTGTCGGGGTCGGCGTCCGCCAGCCAGTCGGTGCGGCAGCTGAGGTTGGTCTGGATGGCCACGCGGCTGATGTGCGGCTGATGGGAGAGCTCGGTCAGGGTGCGCCGGTACCAGGACCGGACCAGGCCCTCGCCCCACGGGGTGAACAGCAGCGAGAGGCGGTCGGTGGTGCGGTCCGCGGCCCAGGCGGCGAACCGTTCCAGGGCGGCACGGTCCGCGCGCAGCTGCTCCCGGCTGTCGCGGCGCTTGGCGAAGGGGCAGTACGGGCAGTCGTAGTCGCAGGAGGCCAGCGGGCCGCGGTAGAGCAGGGTCAGGTCCATCGGGTGCGCCCTCACTTCCTCTCGTAGGCGGCCATGGCGGCCCGTACGGCCGGGGAGAACAGCTCGGGTCCGATCGCGTCGGAGTGGGCCAGGCCCTCCGGGGTCAGGCGCAGTGTCGCGGACGCGCTCGGGCCGACGGGTTCCAGCCAGCCCAGGGACGCGAAGCGCGCCAGTTCGGGGCCGAAGTCGTCGGCGGGGGTGCGCCCGTCGAACCGGTCGGCGTAGTCGGCGAGCCGCAGTCCCTCCGCCTGGAGCAGCGACTGGAGCAGATGGCGCCTGCGGGCCTCGTCGGAGTCCATCGGGCGGCCGTACTCGGCGTGGGCGAAGTCGGCGGCGGGCCGCGAGACGTAGTCGTCGATGATGGAGCGGATCTCGTGCATGCCGACGGCGTAGTCGAAGGAGTAGTGCAGGCCCGCGGTGTAGGAACGGGCGCCGCAGCCCAGCCCGATCATGCCGTCGGTCTGGCAGGCGTAGTCGTCCGTGCCCTGGGGCGGGGCGTCCGCGCGCCGGAACATACGCATCGACTGCTGCTCGTACCCGTGTGCGAGAAGGTGGTCGCGGCCCACCCGGTACAGCCGCAGGCGCTGCGCGTCCCAGGCCGGGTCGGCGTCGCCCGCGCGGCGGCCCAGGCCGGTCAGCGGGCGGATGTAGAGCGGGTAGAGGTACAGCTCCTCCGGCCGCCAGGCCAGGGCCGCGTCCAGGGAGCGCAGCCAGGACTCGTCCGTCTGGCCGTCGATGCCGTAGATCAGGTCGATGTTGAGCACGGGTATCCGGGCGTCGCGGACCCGGCCGAGGGCCGCCTCGACGTCGGCCCGGCGCTGCGGGCGTACGGCCGCCCGGGCCTCGGTGTCGTCGAAGCTCTGCACGCCCAGGCTCAGGCGGGTGGTGCCGCGGGCGGCCAGTACCTCCAGCCGGTCGGCGCTCGCCGTGGCGGGCGAGGCCTCCACCGAGAGCGGTACGGCCCGCAGGTCGGCGCCCATGCGGTGTTCGGCGATGTCGCACAGCCGCTCCAGCTCGGCGGCGGTGAGGAAGGTCGGGGTGCCGCCGCCGAAGGCCGCGGTGGCGAACCGGACGGGCTCCGAGCCGCCGAGCGCGTCACGCACGGCGGTCGCCTGCCGCTCCAGGGCGTCCAGGTAGGCGCCGGTCAGGCCGTCCGGGGCGCCGATGCGCGTGAACAGGTTGCAGAAGCCGCAGCGGACCTCGCAGAACGGTATGTGGAGGTAGAGCGAGAGGGTGTCCTTCGGCTCCGCCGCCCAGAGCGTGCGCAGCCGGGGGCGGTCGGCCAGTTTCCGGTAGGCCGTCTTGTGCGGGTAGGCGTAGACGTAGCTCTGGTACGGCCTGACGTGCCGCGCGGCTTCGGGGCGCGGGCGGGGGCCGGTCACGGCGGTCATCGGGTGGCCTCCGTCGGGGCGGACGGCGTCGGGGCGGACGCCGGATCGAGCAGGAAGTGGGCGTAGGGCACGGTCCAGACGGACGGGTGGCCGATGCGGTGACCGGTGTAGCCGTCCTCGCCGTACGCGGTGCCGTGGTCGGAGCAGACGATCGCGAAGCAGGGGCGTCTGCTGCTCGCGGCGGCGAACAGGCGGCCGATGTGCCGGTCCACGTACTCCAGGGCGGCGGCGTGCGTCTCGCGGGAGTCGCCCGCCTCCTTGGTGGCGCCGGGCAGGTGGAACCAGTTGGGCTGGTGCAGTGCGGCCACGTTGACGAACAGGAACAGGCGCCGCTCATGGGGAAGTTCGCGGATCAGCCGCTCGGCGCAGGCCACCTGGTTCTCGAAGGAGGTGGGTGACGCGACGCCGAACTCCGGCTCCCAGTGGGACTCCTGGAAGAGTCCGGGCAGGACCGAGCCCAGCGGGCCCTGCTTGTTGAAGAAGCCGACTCCGCCGACGCACGCCGTGTGGTACCCGGCCTCGGCCAGGCCGGAGACGAAGTCCGGGGTGTCGTAGACGAAGGTGCGCTCGGCGGTGGTCTCGCTGCCCGCGAAGCTCGCCGCGAACAGCCGGGGGTGCGGGCCGGGTTCGGCGGGCGTCGGCAGGAAGCCGGCGAACATCGCCTGGTGGGAGGCGTACGTGAAACTCCCCGGGGCGTGCCGGCGCTGCCAGCGGCCGTCGGGGAGATGACGGGCCAGGTTGGGGATGCGGCCGGCCGCGGCCAGTTCGGCGGCGACGTCGTGGCGCAGGGTGTCCAGCGTGACGAGCAGGATGTCGTGGCTGCCGACGATCTCGTTCATGTCGGGGTCGCTCGTGGCCGTGCGGTGCGGCGGGGGCGTCGGTTCAGGCGCTGACATCGGTGGTTCCTGTTCTGTACGGGTCTTGCGGGTCTTGCGGGTCTTGCGGGTCTTGCGAGTGCTGCGGGTCCTGCGGGTCCTGCGGGTTGAGCCGGTCGTACGGTGCGGCCTGCCTCGCGAGCCGGGCCGCCGCTGTGGCAGTGGCAGTGACTGTGGCTGTGGCTGTGGCGGCCGAGGCTATGGGGGGCGGGTGGCGCAGGATCGCGGCCACCTGGGCCGCGTAGGTGTCGCGGCCCTCCGCTCCGCTGCCCGGCAGGCCGGTCAGCCGGGGCAGCAGGTCGCCGAAGGCGTTGACCTCGCCGACCGCGAACCGCCGCCAGCCGACCGCCGGCAGGAGGTCGACGCCCACGCACAGGGTGTTCGGGAAGCAGGCCGCGGCCCGTTCGCACACGTCGAGGACCTCCGTCCAGCGGGCTCCGGCCGCCTCGACTGCCGCACGGGCCTCGTCGAGGTCGCCGCGGCTGCCGCCGAGGTGCAGATTGGTCAGCGGCGAGGCGCTGGTGCGGACCACGGCGTGGGTGGCCCGGCCGGCCACCACGACGACCCGCAGATCGGCGGCCCGGCCCCGCTGGGAGGCCTTGGGATACCAGCGTTCGAGGTGCAGGCCGTCCGGGGCCAGAGCGTCCACGATCGCGGCGACGTCCCGCTCCCGTTCGTAGCGGCGGATCTTGAGGGAGTTGAACAGCCGCCCGTCCGGGGTGAGTTCGACGGAGGTGGTGGCCCTGATCCGTCCGGCGCCGGACGTCTCGACGGCGAGCACCCCGGACGCCGACGAGCCGTGCGCGGGCTTGACGAAGAGCCTCGGCATCCGGTGTGCGCGCATCAGCGCCCGTACGTCGTCCCAGCCGCGCACCGCCACAGGTACCGCCTCCCGCGGCCCCTCCGCCGAGGTGGGGGAAGCGGGAACCGGGACTCCCGCCGCATTCAGCACGGCGTGGCAGCGCCGCTTGTCGAACAGGACCGCCAGTTCGTCCGGGTCGTCGAGGCGGCGGCCGCCGCGCAGCGTGCGCACCGCGCTCATGAAGCCCGCGTACCAGCGTGCCGAGCCCTCGACCCGGGTCGGGTCCCCGGTGCCCCGGAGCAGGCGGTCGACGGCCGGGTTCTCGCCGGGCGAGTCGATGCGGACCACCTCGTCGGCGGCGAAGCCGGCCCCGCCCGAACGCAGCACTTCCTCCCAGGACACGACACGCGGCTCGGGCAGCCCGAACCCGGCGACCGCCGCGCCGAACAGCGCGACCCGGCGGTTCTCGGGGTTGCCGACGACCGCGAGGCGCGGACCGGCGCGGTGCGCCGGTCCCGCCTCATTCGCCGACGGCGACATAGCGTCCCTCCACCCCACGGCTTCGGCGGGTGGCCGGGGTGAGGTCGAGGTCCGTGCCGTGCGGCTCCAGCGACTCCCGCAGCCGCCCGACCAGTTCCCCGGTCATGAAGTGGTGGCGCAGGCTGAGCGAGCTCAGGTGGGTCAGCGGCTGTCCGGACAGCAGGGCGGCGCCGCCCTCGTCGCCGAGCGCGCCCATGCTGAGATCGAGGGAGCGGAGTCCCGCGACGACCGGCGCGGCCGACACCGCCGCCGCTATCCCGTCCTGGATGTCGCTGTTCTGCAGGCCCAGGTGACGCAGGTCCGGGCAGCGTCCCAGGGCGGCCAGCAGCGATTCGACGTCCGCCACCTCGCAGTCGCCGCCGTACCAGGTCGTCCCGAGCCAGAGCTCGAGACGGCGCAGGGCCGGGAACTCGCAGCCGCCCAGGGCGCGTACGGGATCCGGGGCGAGACCGCCGGACTCGATCCGCAGGGTGCGCAGCGCGTCGTGCCGCAGCGGCTCGACCACCAGGTCGTCGGCGCCGCGTATGCCCAGCTCCTCCAGCTCGGGCCAGGCGCGCAGCACGCGGGTGACGGTGCCCTGCTTGATCCAGGAGATCTCCGACTCCTCGGACTCCACGTCCGCGAGGAACAGCGCCCGCAGCCGCGGGAACCGGTGGGCCTCGGCCGCGAGCAGTTCGAGGACCGGGTCGATGCCGTCCTCGTCCCACTCCGTCCACCAGGGTCCGACGACGACGGCGACGACGTCCTCGGTGCGCACCTCGTCCAGGAAGCCGCGCCAGACGCGCTCGAACGGCGTGTCCCAGTCGGCGGCCAGTCTCCAGGCGGCCGAATCGGCCGCCGGCCGGGGAGCGGGGCGGGCGTCACCGGCCGGGACGAAGGTGTGCACGGGCAGGCTGCGGAAGGACGTCAGATGTGAGGGGTAGTAGCCCATGCGCATCCGGTCACTCACCGACGGCGACGTAGCGGTGCACCGTACCGTCCTCGTCGCGGTCCTCGTCGGGGTTGTCGCTGTCCAGGTCCAGCTCGACGCCCGCGGGTTCGAGCGTCTCCCGTATCCGCTGCTGGACGGGCTCGCTCAGGTAGTGGTGGTGCAGGTCGAGCCGCTTCAGGTGGGTGAGCGGCTGCCCCCCGAGCAGCGCGGCCGCGCCGTCGTCGCCCAGGGTGCCCATGGACAGGTCCAGCACCTCCAGGCGGGCCACCACCGGGGCGGACGACACGGCCGCGGCGACCTCGTCCTGGATCTCGCTGTTGCGCAGCGCCAGGTGCCGCAGGCGCGGCAGCCGGGCTCCGGACAGGATCGGCTCCAGGTCGGCGGGCTCGGTGTCGGCCCCGTACCAGGAGGTGCCCAGCCAGAGGTCGAGGTGCTCCAGCGCGGGCAGTTCGCTGCCGCCGATGCCGCGCACCACGCGGACGGGCAGCCCGCCGGTCTGGACCGTCAGTCTGCGCAGCGCGGTGTGGTTGAACGCCTCCAGCCGCAGGCCCGTCCCGCCGCGTACGCCGAACTCCTCCAGCTCGGGGAAACCGGTCAACAGGCCGGTGACATCGGTCTGGTTGATCCAGGAGATCTCGCACTCCTCGTAGACGATGTCGCCGAGGAACAGGCCGCGCAGGGCGGGCAGCCGGTCACGGGCGGCCAGCAGCGCCTCCACGACCTCGGTGGAGGCGCTGTCGTACGCCTCCGTCCAGGCGCCGACGATCAGCGCGCGCACCCGGGTCGTGTCCACCGCGGAACAGAAGCGCTCGAAGGCCGCCGTCCACTCCTCCTCGGCGTCGTAGACGCTGCCGCTGACCCGCCAGGCGACGGAGTCGGGTTCGGGCAGCGCCGTCGTCGCGTCGGCCTCGGGGAAGTCGAAGGCGGGCAGGCCGTGAAACTCCTGCAAGTGCTGGCCGATGGTCATGCGGGCTGCTCCTGACGTGCAACGGATGCGGTGGGCGGTGCGCAGCAGTTCTACCAACAGGCACTGACAGCACGCCTCGGCAGGGTCGGCCGCGGCCCGTTGTCAGTGGCCGTCCGTACGGTCTGTGCATGGAGTCCGGTGCGCCGAGCACCGGGCGGAGGGGAGAGCCGTGTACCGGCAGGGAGACGTGCTGATCGTGCCCGTCGCGGAGGAGACCGTGCCGTCCCATGTGCCGCAGGCGCCGAAGGAGGCGCGGGACACGCGGGGCCGGCTCGTGCTGGCCCTGGGCGAGGTGACCGGCCATGCCCACGCGGTGGTCGGTCCGGGCGAACTGGTTCGTGAGCCGGGGTCGTTCGGGCCGCTGTTGCTGCATCTGCCGGAGGGCGGCCGGGTCGTGCACGAGGAGCATGCGGCGATCACGCTGCCCAAGGGGTGGTTCCGGGTGATCCGGCAGCGGGAGTACGTACCGGGTTCCGTGCGGCTCGTGGCCGACTGAGCGGCGCGGTGGGCCGGGTGAGCGTGACGAGCGGGGAGCGGGAGCGGATGACGGACGTACGCACGGTGGGAGAGACGGCAGTGACGGCAGTGGCGGCAGACCTGGTGGCGGGGGACGTGGACGGGACGGGCGGGGTGCCGGTGGACGCCCTCCGGGGCTGGCGTGCGTGCGCCGCCGCGGCCGAGCCCGCGGACCGCGCCGAGGCGGAGGCGGGCATCCTGCTGGCGTACCGGCAGGCCGGACTGGCCGCGCCGGAGCGGGTGGTGTGGGCGGGTTCCCCGCGCGAGGGCGTGACCCTGGTACGGGCCCTGTCCGACGCGGACCGGGGGGCGAGCGTACGCGAGGCGGTGCGCAACGCGCCCTGGGCGGCCGCACGCCGTACCGCGCACGAGCGGTTGGGGGCCGCGGGGTGGTCGGCCCACTGGTCGGCGACCGGAGGCCGGCTCTGGGACACCACGCAGGCCCTCGTCGAGCGGATCCGCCGGGGTGTGCTGGACGACCTCGCCGGCGACGACCGGAAGGCGCAGACGGAGATCACGCTGATCCTGCTGGACGCACTGCTCGGCCAGCACGACGCGCCGTGGCTCGCCGCTCTGAGCGCGGACGGGTCCGCGCTGGACGGGCCGGCCCGGGTGTGCCGCAGTGCCGGCTGGTGGTGGCCGTTCGAGAAGGTCGCGGTGGTGTGCGAGCGGCCCGTGGCCCTGCACCGGGACGAGGCCGGCCGGCTCGACCGGGGCGACGGCCCGGCTCTCGCCTTCCCTGACGGCTTCGCGCTGCACGCCTGGCGTGGCATGCCGGTGCCTGCCGCGTTCCTCGAGGAGCTGCGCACCCTGACGCCGGAGCGGATCCGCGCCGAGGAGAACGCCGAGCTGCGCCGGGTCATGCTCGAGTACTACGGCTATGACCGCTATCTGAGCGACTCCGGAGCCCGTCCGGTGCACAAGGACGAGACCGGCACGCTCTGGCGGGTCGAACTCGACGGCGACGAGCCGGTCGTGATGGTGGAGGTCGTCAACTCCACACCGGAGCCGGACGGCACGCACCGCACGTACTGGTTGCGGGTGCCGCCGACGACCCGGGAGGCCAGGGAGGGCGTGGCGTGGACGTTCGGCCTGGGGGCCGAGGCGTACGCGCCGCTGCGGGAGACCTGATCCGGTCGCACCTCTGTTCCCGCGGCGCGTGTCGGGCGATGATCCATGCCGTCTCCCGGCACACACCGGGAGTCTCAAGCGAGGAGACGGCACGTGGGCACTGAGGCGGCGGGCGTTCTGGTCACCGGTGGAACCGGGTTCGTGGGCAGTCATCTCGTGCGACGGCTCCTCGAACGCGGCTACCGGGTGCGCACCACGGTCCGCAGCACCGCGGACGCCGCCAAGGTGGGGCCGCTCGCGAAGATGCGGGAGGCCTTCCCCGGGCGGTTGGAGCTCTTCGAGGCGGATCTGCTCGTGGAGAACTCGTTCGACGAGGCGATGCGCGGCTGCCGGGTGGTGTTCCATGTGGCGTCGCCGTTCCTCATGCCGGAGAAGATCAGGGACGGCCGGCGGGACATGGTCGACCCGGCCCTGCTGGGGACCCGCAATGTGCTCGGGAGTATCGAGCGGACCGCGGAGGTCGAGCGGCTCGTGTTCACCTCCACCGTCGGCGCGATCTTCGGTGACTACGCCGATGTACGGGACATGGACGACGAGGTGCTGACGGAGAAGTACTTCAACACCACGAGCACCGTGGACAACAACCCGTACCACTACGCCAAGACCGTCGCCGAGCGGGCGGCATGGGACGCGGAGGCGGCGCAGGACCGCTGGCGCATGGTGTCGGTCAACCCCGGCCTGATACTCGGCCCCTCGCTCACCCCGGCGTCGCGCTCCGGCAGTCTGTTCCTGCTCGACGAGCTGTTCAAGGGCTATTTCTGGTACGGCGCACCGGACTTCAGCTTCACCACCGCCGATGTGCGGGACGTGGCCGACGCCCACATCGCCGCGGCGGAGAACCCCGCCGCCGAGGGCCGGTACATCGTCGCCGCGGAGACGATGACGTCGTTCCACGAGATGTCCCGCATCATCCGCACCCGTCATCCGCGCGGTCTGCGGCTGCCGCGTACGGCCCTGCCGCACTGGCCGGTGCGGATCCTGGGCCCGGCGTTCGGGCTGACGCAGGACTACATCCGCAAGCACCTCGGCATCCGGTTCCGGGTCGACAACAGCCGCAGCGTGCACGAACTGGGCATCGTCTACCGGCCGATCGAGGAGACACTGCTGGAGCACTACGAGGCATGGCTGCGGCAGCGGCACGCCTGAGGCGGAAATCCACGGTGGGGATCGTGGCTGCCAACGGGGGTGCGCTGTACGGACGTCGGGACGGGACGCGATCATGGTCCTCATGTCTCACAACTCGTCCCACAACTCGTCCCACACCTCTCGGCGAAGACTCCTCGCCGTCCTCGCGGCCTCCGCCGCCTCCGTACCGCTCGCCGGAGCGGCCACGGCCCCGGCGCAGGCCGCCGGCAACGGCGCCCTCGCGGACGTCGAGCCGTTCCCGGGTCCGGCCGGACTGTCCGCGGCCCGTTCCTCGGTGACCCTGGCCCCGCTGGACGCCTCCTACTTCACCGCGGCGACGCTCGCCGCCCCGCTCACCACGACGGTGCTGCCGGGCACTCCGGCCCGCACCGAGGTGACCTCCGGCGGCAGGCGGGTCGCGCTGCTCACCCAGGGCGCGCGGACGGTCGTCCTGCCCGGCCCGCAGCGCACGTTCGCGGAGAACAAGCGGCCCTTCGCGGACGACTTCCAGCGCACCCTGCCCGATCTCTCGCTGGACCCGAAGGACCGGAAGTACTGGGGCACCTCTCCCGGCGGCGGCAGCTGGTACGCGCTGGGGCCGGTGGACACCGACTACGCGGTGGTGCCGGGCAGCGGCCTGATCAGCCTCACCACCGACGGCGCGAGCCGGCATGCCAGCCTGCACGACGAGGAGATCACCGACGTCGACGCCCGCTGCACGGTCCGGTTCGACAAGGTGCCCACCGGCCAGGCCTGTTCCGTCGGCCTGACGTTCGGCTACCAGACCACCCACAGCAACTACCGGGCCCGGCTGTCCTTCCTGACCTCGGGGGCGGTCGAGCTGCGCGTCGAGAAGGAGGTCGACGACGCGGTGACCCAGCTGGTCCCCGCCGTCACCCTCGCCACGGGCGTGCCCGCGGGGACGGACTGGACGATCCGGGTGCGGCGGGAGGGCACCCGGATCCGGGCCAGGGCCTGGCGTTCGGCCTCGGCCGAGCCGGCCGCATGGTCCGCCGACGTCGCCGACCCCACCTTCGGCAAGGGCCGGGTGGGCCTGCGCGCCCTGGCCAACACCGGCTGCACGAACCTGCCGGTCACCCTGACCGTCAGCCGCTACGAGGTGGACGCCGCGAACTGGGAGACACCGCCGACCGTCACCCACGGGGACTGGGTGCGGGTGCTGCCGGAGCCGTTCGACGGAACCTGGACGGCGCAGCTGGAGCAGACGATCCGCGGCTGGGCCGGTTCCTGCGCTCCCGACGTCCTGGCCCACGCCGCGATGTTCCTCGGCGGTGCTCCGGCCGTCACGGCCGGGGCCGGACCCGCCCAGGACAGGCAGGTGCTGGGCGAGGCCGGGTACGGCTACCTGGACCCGCAGGGCTACCGGTTCGAAGGCGCCGACTTCCACGAGTACATGAACACGGGCTGGACCTTCCCGGACGGCACCTACGTCAAGGCGTCCAGCAAGCAGGTGGGCAACCTCGACTGCTCGGGTTACACGCGGATGGTGTACGGCTACCACCTGGGCGTGCCGCTGGCCGCCGGGGCGGACACCTCGGGCGAACGGATCCCGCGCAAGTCGCGGGACATCGCCGACTACGCGCCCGGGGTGGTCGTCGACCGCACCGACGGCACCACCGTGCCCGCCGCAGCGCAGCTCCAGCCCGGTGACCTGGTGCTGTTCAACGCCGACTCGGGCGACGACGTCCCGAACGGTCCCGTGACCGTCGACCACGTCGGCATCTACCTCGGCAAGGACGCGGGCGGGCGGCGCCGCTTCCTCTCCAGCCGCAAGACGGTCAACGGGCCCACCATGTCCGACCTGGGCGGGGCGTCGCTGCTCGACGGCACGGGCACGTACGCCACGAAGCTGCACACCGTGCGCCGTATCTGAGCCCGGCGCACGGCCCTTCGACGGTGGGTCAGCCGACGTCCCACAGGAACCGGTGGGTGTGGATCCCGAAGTACGGGAAGGACTGCACCTGCCGGACTCCGTCGATCGGCCTGACGACGTCGTTGACGAAGTCCAGGAGGTCCTTCGGGCCGGGCGTGACCACCTCGGCGAACAGGTCGAAGCCGCCCGAGGTGAGTACGGAGTAGACCACCTCGGGCCGTTCCGCGAGCGCGTCGGCGACCGTGCGCGGGTCGCCGTCCACGCCGATACCGAGCAGTGCCATGGCCTGACCGCCCATGGCCATCGGGTCGGTCACGCCGACGACCTGGACCGCCCGGGAGTCCAGCAGGCGTTGCAGCCGCTGCCGGGCGGCGGAGGCGGACAGGCCGACCTTGGGGCCGAGGTCGGCGTACGCGATACGCCCGTCGGTCTGAAGCTCCCGCAGGATGGCCCGGTCGATCTCGTCCACGTCTGCTGGTTCCCCTTTCCTGCCCGGCGGCTCGCGCCCACCCTATCGGCGCACGTCAGCCGACGAGTTCGGCGAGGGCGGCGGCGAACAGCCCGGTGTGGGTGTCCACGTCCTGCTCCGTGGTGTCGGGGCACATGAGCGCCATGTTGTGGAACGGGGTCAGCAGGATGCCGCGGTTGGCGAGATACAGGTGGAGGAAGTCCTCCAGCTCGGTGTCGCCGGCCGCCGCGGACTCGGCGCCGGTGCGCGGGGCCGGGTCGGCGAAGCGGTACTCGGTGCGCGCCCCGAGGCGGCTGACCGACCAGGGCAGGCCGTGGGCGGCGATGCCTGCCCGCACCCCTGCCTCGAAGCGCGCGGACAGCTCGGACATGTGGGTGAAGGCGTCGTCGGTGAGGACGTGTTCCAGGGTGGCGCGCATCGCGGCGACGGACAGCGCGTTGCCCGCGAGGGTGCCGCCGACCCCGCCCATGTCCACCAGGTCGAGATCGGCGCGGGACAGCAGCCGGTCGGCCAGGTCGGCGGAGAGGCCGTAGGCGCCCGCGGGGATGCCGCCGCCGATCGCCTTGCCGATGGTCAGGACGTCCGGCTCCAGGTCCCAGGCCGCGGTGCAGCCGCCCGGACCGGCGGAGAAGGTGTGCGTCTCGTCGTTGATGAGGAGGGTGCCGTACTGCCGGGTCAGGGCGCGGACCCCGGCCAGGTAGCCGGGTTCGGGGAGCACGATGCCGATGTTGGTCAGCGCGGGCTCCATCAGGACGGCGGCGACGTCGCCGTGGGCGAGTTCGCGCTCCAGCCGCTCCAGGTCGTTGAACTCGGCGACCCGGCTGGTCAGCGTGACGTCGCAGGGCGCACCGACGTTTCCGGGCCGGGCGGCGCCCAGGCCGTCGGGTCCGACGACGATGAGCGACTCGTCGACGCTGCCGTGGTAGCTGTAGCCGTTCACGAGGATCTTGGAGCGGCCGGTGACGGCGCGGGCGAGCCTGATGGCCCAGCGGTTGGCGTCCGTCGCCGTCAGCGAGAAGCTCCACCGGGTGAGCCCGAAGCGGCGGGTCAGCTCCGCGCCGACCCATTCGGCGTCCTCGGTGGGCAGCATCGCGGTCGCGCCGCCCAGCTCGGCGAAGCGGTGCCGGACGGCTTCGGCCACCACCGCCGGCGAGTGGCCGGCCATCGCGCCGGTGTCGCCGAGGCAGAAGTCGATGTACTCGTGCCCGTCGATGTCGGTCACCCTGGCGCCGCGCGCGGTGTCCAGATAGCGCGGGAAGGCACCGGCGGTCTTGTTCATCCAGGTCATCGGCACCCGGCCGAAGAGATGCTCGGACCGCGCATAGGCGGCCTTCGAGCGGGGGTTGCGACGGTCGGCCTCGGCGCTCTCGCGGGCCAGGAGGTGCTGAAGGCGGGTGCGGTCCATGACTACCTCGTAGAGCGACGACGGATGAGCACACAGAGCGTACGACTGAATCGTATGCCGATTCAAGATTCGACGACGGAATCAATTGTCGCGACGACGGATTCGCGTGCGCTGGTCGAGCCGATCGAAGTGCTCGAAGCGCTCGGGCCGACGGGGGCGCGGATCGCGACGGCCGCCGCCCCACCCGCACCCCTTTCGCCTCCGGCCCGGAAAGCGGCGGAGGGAAATGAAGGTCACAATTACGTATCGGACATACCGCACTTCAACCTTCACACGAGCCGCACAAATTAGCTAAGTTGGCGCCAGGCCGCTCGGTTCCTCCGGCGAATCCCGCCGGGCCGCGCTGCCTCCGCCGAGTCCGGTGAACCACTGCGGCCGCCGGAGCCGGGGACCCAACCGATCCTTTGGGGTGAATCGGCCCAACCGCCCTGCGGGGCAAGGGCCGTAGGGCACGCCTTCCGGAACCTCCGCCCGAACCCGACAGCTAACTCGGTAGGCGGAGCACGGAAGGAGTACGTCGCCGATGGCGCCAGGACGCGACAAGCGCCCCGAAGGTCTCGGCCTCCCCGGTATGTCGGACGCGGTCAGCGGCGAGGAGATCCGGCAGCGGATCAACACCCTCTACGACCGCGCGGAGACCGACTCGGGGACCTACAACGCCACCCGCGCGATGTCGGTCGGCGACCGCAGGACCGGCCGCCCGGCGCGTCCCGCCCAGCGCAAGCCGTCCGACCCCGCCCTCGACGCCGTCGCCCGGAAGTGGTTCGACGGAGCGCGCGCCAACGCGGGCCCGACCGTCGCGGCCGTGCTGCCCGCCGACCGGATGCCCGCCCCGTCGGCCCGCCCCGCACCGGCGCCCGTGCCGGAACTCCCGGCCGCCATTCCGGCCCCCCGCCCCGAACTCGAGGCTCCCGCCCGGCGCGCCCCGGAGCTCACCGCCGGGCCCGTCGCGCCGATCGCCGCGCTCCCGGCCGCGCCGGAGAGCCCACGGGACGCCTTCCCGGCTCTGCCCGCCGCGCCCTCCGCGCTCCCGGCCGGACCGCCCGCGGCCGCACCAGCGATGACGCCCGCCCTCGCGGTCACACCCGCACCCGTGCCTGCGCCTGCGCTTGCGGCCACGCCTGTGGCCGACACCGCGGCACGGCAGATCGCGCGGCGGTCGGCCAAGGGGCAGAACCAGGAGAAGCTCACCCAGGCCCGGAGGCTGCTGACCCGGCAGGTCGCCCTGCGTACCGCTCCGCCGGTCCCGGAGAGCGCACCGGCGGCCGCACCGAGCTGGCCGGTCCCGGAGCAGGACCCGCTGTTCGGCGAGGGCACCGGGTGGCTGACCCAGCCGTCGCCCGCTCCCGGGCCGCTCGCCGGAGGCGGCGAGTACCCGAGCGCTCCCGGCGCCACCGGTCAGTTCGGCACCGTTCCCAGTGTCGCGGGCTACCCGAACACCCCCGTCGACACCGGGCAGTTCAGCCTCCCCCTCGATGCCGCCATGACGAACCCGCCGGCCGACACCGGGCAGTTCAGCGCCATCCCGAGCGTGGCCGCCTATCCGAACACCCCTGTCGACACGGGACAGTTCAGCCTTCCCTTCGAGGCCGGTCTCACCAACCCTCCCGCCGACACCGGGCAGTTCAGCGCCGTCCCGAGCATGGGGGCCTACCCGAGCGCCCCGGTCGCCACCGGCTACCCGAGCGCCCCCGCGAGCCCTGCCTACCCCGGCGCCCCCGCCAACGTCGGCTACCCGGTCACCCCTGCCGACCCGGCCTACCCGAGCGCCCCGGTGACCGCCGCGTACCCGAGCGCCCCGGTGAGCCCCGGCTATCCGAGCGCCCCCACGGTCACCGCCTACCCGGGCAACCCCGCCGACACGGGCCAGTTCGCCCTGATGGACACCGGCCAGTTCGCCGCACCCGCCATGCCCACCGCACCCGCCATGGCCGCCGCACCTGCCATGCCTGCCGCACCCCCCATGCCCGCCATGCCCGCCATGCCCGCCCCGGTCGCGGTCGGCGTTCCGGAACCGGCGGGGTACGGCGGCAAGGCCGCGAAGGCCCTCGAGTTCGCGCGCGCCCAGATCGGCAGGCCGTGCCTGTGGGGCGCGACCGGCCCCGAGTCCTACGACTGTTCCAGTCTCACCCAGGCCGCCTGGCGGGCCGCCGGGGTCGCGCTCCCCCGCGCGGCGGCCGACCAGGCCCGCACGGTCTCGGCGATCCCGCTCACCGACCTCCAGCCCGGCGATCTCATCTTCTTCCACGGCGACACCAGCCATGTCGGAGTCTGCGCCGGACCCGGCACGATGATCCACGCCCCGGGACCGGGTGCCCTGATCCGCGAGGAGTCGATCTTCTTCGCCGGGCAGGCGGCGATCCACAGCGCAGCACGGCCGGCCTGACCCTCGGAACACACACCGCGGACCCACCCGAACCGCGAACTCCCCGCCCGTAACTTCCCGCCCGGCATGTTCCCACGTCACGGCGGCACGGTACGCCGGGCATGGAACGGCACGGCGCCCGGACCGTCGGTACCGGTCCGGGCGCCGTGCCGCGGGTGCTCACCCGGGAGTCGTCACACGGGGCGTCGCCTGGTGCGGATCAGCAGGACGACACCGGCGACGGCGAGCACGCCGCCGAGCGCCGCGGGCCACAGCTGCGCGCCGGTCTCGGCGAGACCGCCCTGGACCGCCTGCGGTTCGGTCTGCGGCACGGTCTGGGGGGCCGGCTGCGCGGCGGAGGTGGCCTGCCCGCCGTCGTCCGCGGCCTGGGTCTGCTCGGCGCCGCCCGTCGAGCCGGATCCGGCGGCTGCCGTGTCGTCGGCCTCGGGGGCGGTGGTGACCAGGCCGGAGCCATTGCCGCCCGAACCCTGCTGTCCCGAGTCGTCCTTCGGGCGGTTGGTCGCCGAGGGGGAGGAGTAGGGCTTGGGCTGGGCGTTGCCGGGACGGGTGGCGGTGGCGGTGGCGGCGGGCGGCTCCGCGGTCGCCTGGCCACCGTTACCGGCGTTGCCACCGTTACCGGCGTTGCCACCGTTGCCGGTGTTGCCACCGGTCTGCCCCTGCGCGCCGTTCCCGTCCTTCGGGGGCTCGGGGGTCTGCGTCTGCTGGCCCTGGTCGCCGTTGCCGCCGCCGTTGCCCGTGCCGTTGTCACCGCCGTTACCGGCTCCGTTGTCGCCGCCGCCGTTGCCCGGCTCGGCGCCCACGCCGCACTGCCGGCCGCCGTTGATGCAGTCGACCATCTCGTTCATCAGCTTCTCGTCGAAGACGTTGATGAAGTCGCCGTGGTCCGTGATCGGCTTGTGCAGGTTCTCGGGGAAGGAGTCCACCGCGAACAGCGGGGTCGTACGGCCGCCGTCCTGCAGGCTCGGCGCGTCCACGTCGTACACGATGCGCTGCACCAGCTGCGGAATGGCCTGGAAGCCGCTCGGGCAGGAGCCGTCGGCGGCGGCGAACGCCACGTGCGTACGGTGGTTGGCGCTGTCGATGTTCCGTCCGTCCCAGCAGCTCTGGAACTTGAACGTGCGCACGACGTCGCTGCCGCTCGGGCAGAGCGGGTACTTGTCCTTCAACTGCCGGTCCTCCAGGCCCGTGCAGCTCCAGGACGCGTTGGCGTTGGCGGGGCCGTTGACGAAGGCCTTGGCATCACCGGTGATGATGCGCAGCAGCCGCGGCATGGCGGTGACCTTGCTGCGGGGGTTGCCCACGAAGGTCATCGTCACCTGCTTGGGCGTGACGATCTGACCGGCGTTGCCCTCGGTGCCGCCACCCGGCGATCCGGCGTCCCGCTCCTGGGTGCCGTTCTGGAGGCGCAGCACGGGCCAGAAGTACGACGACTTGTCGCCCTGGTCCTGGCAGCTGGTCTGGGCATTCGCCAGGTCGTTGTCGCTGGCGAACCCGGTGTTGGACTGGTTGCCGACGTAGTCGTGGAAGTGGTGGGCGCCGTTGCTGACACCCGGGGCGACGATGACGTTGTCGGAGTTGAACAGGCCGTTCGCGTTCACACCGCAGCTGGTGGCGAAGGTGCCGCGGGAGGCATCCGCCTGGAGTTCGGGGCTCTGCGCGCCGGGCTGGGCCGAGTTGATGTCCGCGTAGTCGGCGGCGACCGGGCCGTTTCCGGCCTGCCCGCCGTTGCCGGCCTGACCCTGGCCCTGGTCCTGTCCCTGGTTCTGCTGGCCCTGGTCCTGGCCCTGCTGACCCTGGCCCTGGCCCTGCTGGCCCTGATCCTGCGTCTGCTGGCGCAGCGTGCAGGCGGCCAGCGCCTCCAGCCCCTCCGGACGGTCCCCGGCCTGGCCGATGGCGACCGCGATGCGCTCGATCGTCGCGGCCCGCGTCTCCTTCAGCGGATTCATGATCTCGCTGTCGGCGAAGCCGCTGTCGTCCTGGACTGCCTGCGCCGACTCCTGGAGCTTCTTGTAGGCCTCCGCGATCTGCTGGTCCAGCTGCGCGAGTTCCTTGTCGACGTCCTCGCGGGCCGCATCGGGAACGTCCGTCAGGCTGTCGCCGACGTCCGGACAGTCGATCGTGCCGGGACCCCACCCGCCCGACTGCTGCGTGTCGCCGCCCTGCCCGCTCTCGCTCGCGGAGGCATACACGTTCGCCACGACCAGTCCTCCGCCGCCCAGGATCAGAGCGGCTGCGGCAAAGGTCGCGCGTCGTGCGCCTGTTGGGCGTCTGCGCGTGTTGCGTCCCACGGAAAACTCCTACGCGTCGTGACGAGGCTCCGGGTATGAAAATCCCTCGTCCCATACGGAGCCGGGCCCGGATGCGTTCAGGCGCCTCAGGAATTCACAGCATTTTCTTATCGCGTACTGCCGTCGTCACTGGGAGTGCCTGGTAGGGCGTCCCGCATTCCGGGACTTGCCGCAGCCCGCCGAGGCCGTAGAAGCCGCCGGTGGGACGGACCCGGACCCGCTGTGGGACACCCGAACTGCGATCATGTGCGGTAACCGCCCGGTACGGGTGGGATGCACACACCTCACCCCCTTGTCCCAGGGAGTCGGCATGGCCTTCGACGTCGCAGCGCTCCGCGCCCTGATCCCCGCCCTGAAGTCCGGGTCCGCCCGGTTCGACGCTCCCGGCGGCACCCAGACGCCGCAGCCCGTCATCGACGCCATGGTGGAGACGCTGGCCGCGCCCCTGGCCAACCGGGGGCGGACCACCGAGGGCGAGCGCAACGCGGAGGCGGTCGTCGCCGCCGCCCGCGCCGCGCTGGGCGACCTGACCGGCGTACCGGCGCGTGGGGTCGTCTTCGGCCGCAGCGCCACCCAGCTCACCTACGACCTGGCCCGCACCCTCGCCAAGACCTGGAACGCGGGCGACGAGGTGGTCGTCACCCGGCTCGACCACGACTCCAACATCCGGCCCTGGATCCAGGCGGCGGAGGCCGTGGGCGCGCGGGTCCGCGAGGCGGACTTCGACCCGGACACGGGCGAACTGCGGCCCGAGCACATCGAGGCGGTGCTGTCGTCGCGCACCCGGCTGATCGCCGTGACCGCCGCGTCCAACCTGATCGGCACCCGCCCCGACATCCCCGCCGTGGCCCGGCTGGCACACGACGCCGGGGCGCTGCTGCACGTGGACGCGGTGCACTACGCGGCGCACGCGACCGTGGACCTCGCCGAACTCGGTGCGGACACCCTGGTGTGCTCCCCCTACAAGTTCCTCGGGCCGCACCTGGGCGTGCTGGTGAGCCGGCCCGAACTGCTGGAGACGCTGCGGCCCGACAAGCTGCTGCCGTCCTCGGACGCCGTGCCGGAGCGGTTCGAACTGGGCACGCTGCCCTACGAGTTGCTGGCGGGCGCCCGTGCCGCGGTGGACCTCCTCGCCGACCTGGCGCCCGGCGCGCAGGGCACGCGGCAGGAGCGCCTGCGCGCGGCCTTCACGGCCGTCGAGGCCCACGAGGACGCCCTGCGGGCCCGGATCGAGCGCGGGCTGGCGGACCTCGGCGGTGTGACGATGTACTCCCGTGCCGCGCAGCGCACCCCGACCCTGCTGTTCTCCGTGGCCGGCCACCGGTCGGCGGACGTCTCGCACCATCTCGCGGACCACGGCGTCGACGCCCCGGCCGGCTCCTTCTACGCACTGGAGGCCTCGGTGCGCCTCGGGCTGGGCGCTGAAGGGGCGGTGCGGGTCGGCCTGGCACCGTACTCCGACGAGAACGACGTCGACCGGCTGCTCGCGGCCCTGGGCGCGCTCCGCGCCTGAGCGGGCCGCAGCGGGCGGTCGTACGCCACCGGCCTGCGCCGTACGCCACCCGCCCGTGCCGTGCGCCCGGCGCTCGTGTCGTGCGCCGTGGCGGCACGGGGTGGGTGAGAGCGTAGGGCGAAGGCCGCTGCGCAGCCGGCCGCCGGAGGTGGAAGGTGGGCGTCCCGGAACCGCTGCCGACGTCGCAGTCGGTGCGACTGGGTGTGGTCCTGGCGATGGTCGGCGGGGCGCTCGACGCCTACACCTTCGTGAGCCTGCACGGGGTCTTCGCCAACGCGCAGACGGGGAACGTGGTCCTGCTCGGCATCGAGACGGCCCACGGGCAGTGGGAGCAGGCGTGGCGCCACGTTCCGCCGATCCTGGCGTTCATCGCGGGTGTCGTGGCGGCGGAGACGCTCAAGCGTCCCCGGCCGGCCGGCGTCGTGCGGTGGCCTCCCGTGGCGGCGCTGGTGCTGGAGATCGTGGTGCTGGCGGGCGTCGGACTGCTGCCCGCGACCGCGCCGGACACGCTGGTCGTCGTACTGATCTCGTTCACCGCGTCCGTGCAGATCACCGCGTTCCGCAAACTCGTGGACACCGCCTACAACAGCACGATGACGACGGGGAACCTCCGCACCGCGACGCAGAGCGCGTACGAGGCGCTCGTCGACGGCGACCGGGAGGCGGCGCGCCGGGCCGGTCAGTTCACGGCCGTCATCCTGGCGTTCCTCGCCGGCGCGCTGGGCGGTGCGGCCCTCACCGTGGCGGTCGGCGTGCGCGCGGTGTGGGCCGCCGCCGCGGTGCTGACCTGCGGCCTGGCGCTGTTCGTGCACGACGAACGCATGGCCCGCAGGCGCACCGCGGCGGCGGCCCGTACGGACACCCGGGGTTGAAACCGGGTCAGCCCTGGCGGGCCTTGAAGCGGGGGTTCTTCCGGTTGACCACGAACGTCACACCCCGTCGCCGGACGACCTGCGCCCCCGGCTTGGACTTGAGCGCGCGCAGCGACTTACGCACCTTCATGGCTGCGTTCTCCTTCGGTTCGATCGGGCGTCGGTGGCCGCGGTCAGCGGCTCGCCGGAGCGGGGACCGCGGTCATCGCTCCTCGCGGAAGGGGACGTGCGCCCCTGCCACCGGGTCGTACTTGCGCAGGACCAGCCGGTCCGGGTCGTTGCGGCGGTTCTTGCGCGTCACATAGGTCACACCGGTCCCGGCCGTCGACTTCAGCGTCACGACGGGACGGACCTCGTTGCGGGCCATGCATTCTCCTCTCACCGGCAACGCACCCACTGATCGGTGCATGCCAGTCACGAGGCCTACAACAGCGGGCCTCACCGGGACATTCCCGGCGTGTCCCCGCACCGGCGCAACGCGATCCAGGCGGGCAGGACGGAGGAGATCACGGCCAGTGCCGCGCAGGCGCCGACGGCCCCGCCGAGGGCCCTCCAGGGGAGCTCGATCGCGGCGCGCACCGACAGCACGCGCAGCGCGCACCACATGCCCGCCAGGTCCACGCCCGCCACCAGGAGTCCCAGCACGGCGCCGACCCCGACGACCAGCAGCGACTCGGCTGCCACCAGGTGCAGCACCTGCCGCCGCGTCGCTCCGGCCAGCCGCAGCGCGGCCAGGTCGCGGACCCGCTCGGAGGTCGCCATGATCATGGTGTTGGCGAGCGAGATGCCGGTATAGAGGAGAGCGATGCCGAGGACCAGGAGCAGCCCGGTCCGGGTCGTCCGGTTGCTCCGCGGGGAACTCGCCCGCACCCACTGCGACCCGGTGAGGACCCGGCCGCCCGAGGCGCGCACCGCCGTCCGCAGTCCATCGGCCACGATGGCCGGGTCGGCACCGGCCACGAGGGCGACGTCGACGCGGTCGACGCTCGCGCCCGGGGCGTTGCGCGGGGTGACGTAGACGCCGTTGCCGCCCGTGCCCTGCCGCAGCACCGCGACGATCCGCAGGGTCCTGGGCGTGCCGTCGCCGAGCCAGATCCGCACCCGCTGCCCCACGGTGTGCCGTTCCCACTCCTCGTTGACGACGATCGAGTCGTCGTCGAGGGCGCGCACGCTCCCGGCCACGACCGGCAGATCGGTGGTGACGGCCAGCGGCCCGGGATCGGCGGCGCGGGCCTCGTCCCTGCGGAGCGACACGCCGTCCTCCAGGACGTGCACGGCGCTCGCCGAGGTCGCGGACACCTCGGCACCGGACACCCCGCGCAGTCCGCGCAGCGTCGTCGCGTCGAAACCCCCGTCGCCCGCCGGGACGACGACGAAGGCGGCGGCCGTCCGCTCCCCGAGCTCGCCGGCCTTCGCCCGGTCCAGGGTCGCGGTGGCCCCGAGGAGCGAGCCGGTGAGCGCGACCGTCACCAGGACCGGCGCGGCGATCGCGGCGGTACGGCGCACGCCCGCGGCGGCGTTCTCCCGTACGAGCATGCCGCCCGCGCCGGGCAGCCGGGCCGGCAGCCATGCGAGCAGCCGGGTCAGCGGGCGCACCACGGCCGGAGCGAGCAGCGCCACCGCGCTGATCAGCAGCATCGGCCGGCTCACATAGGTCTTGCGGTGCAACAGGTCGGCCGGATCGGTGAGCAGGGCGACCGCGCAGGTCACCGCGGCGGTCAGCAGCAGCGCGGCGCCGGACGCCCGTCGGCCCCACGTCATCGTCCGGGAGTCGACAAAGGCCTCGCGCAGGGCCTGGACGGGACCGGTGCGGCCCGCACGCCAGAACGCGGCCGTCACACCGCACAGCGCGACGAGCAGGCCGGTCGCGAAGGCCGCGCAGTACGGCCAGGTGGCGCCGCCCACGGCGAACCAGTCCGGGGCCAGGCCGCCCTCGACCACCCAGGCAGCCAGCCGGGGTGCCTCGTGACCGCCGAGCAGGCAGCCGGCGGCCGAGGCGAGCACGCCGACCAGGAGGGCCTCGGCGAAGACCGTCCGACGGATCTGCCCCGGGGTCGCCCCGGCCGTGCGCAGCAGGCCGAACTCGCGACGCCGTTGGACGACCGAGAACGCGAAGGTGGACGCCACCACGAACACCGACACGAAGGTGGTCACCCCGCCGGCGGTGCCGAACATGGCGTTCATCGCGGTGAGGGCCTCGCCGTCCCGGTCGGGGTCGGCGTCGGCCCGGCGGCGCGCGTCGCCCGTGAGGACCTGGGCACCGGTGCCGCCCAACGCCGCACGCACGGCCGACACGTCGGCGTCCACGACCGCCTGGGTGCTGGTCGGCCGGATCCCGGCCGCGCGCCGGTCGGTGTAGAACACGGCGTTCTCGAAGCCGTGTCCGGCGACGGTGCCGACCACGCGCACCAGGCCGTGATCGGTCCGTACGCGCGCGCCGGGCCGGGTCCAGTCGCCGCTGACGACGACCTCGTCGTCGGCGGTGGGCCCGCGTCCCGTCTCGATCTCGTACGGTGCGAACGCGGCGGTGGACCAGGGGTGGCCCACCAGGTCGCCCGGTCCGCCCCGGGCCCGTACGGCGAACGACCGGTCCTCGACGACGGTGCCGAGCCGCCGCAGCCGCGTGAGTACGGCGGCGGGCAGGGCGCGCGGCCGGTCCAGCCTGCGCACCCGGTCGCCGTGCGGGGTGGGCACGCGCAGGGTGTCAGACGCCTGCACCACGACGGGCGCGGCGGCGAACCGCTCCGGGTCCCGGCCGGGCGCGTGCAGCGTCGAGGCGAGGGCCAGACCCATGACGGTGGTCAGCGCGACGCCGAGCGCGAGGGCGACGAAGCTGCCGATGAAGGTGACCCAGCGGCTGCGCAGGGTGCACAGGGCGACGGTCAGCACGCTCCGGCCTCCAGCCTCGTCATCCGCGTGGCGATGTCGTCGGCTTGCGCCCCGGCCAGCTCGCTCTCGATCCGCCCGTCGACGAGGAAGACGACGCGGTCGGCGTACGAGGCGGCGACCGGGTCGTGCGTGACCATGACGACCGTACGGCCCTCGGTGTCGACCACGGCGCGCAGCAGCTTGAGCACCTCACGGCCGGTGTGCGTGTCGAGGGCGCCGGTCGGCTCGTCGCCGAAGAGCACCTCGGGTCGGGTGATCAGGGCTCGCGCCAGGGCGACGCGCTGCTGCTGGCCACCGGACAGCTCCGTCGGCCGGTGCCGCGCCCGGTCCCCCAGGCCGACCTGTTCGAGCACCTCCCGCACCCGGGCCCGGGGTGGCCGGCGGCGCGCGAGCCGCAGAGGCAGCGCCACGTTCTGCTCGGCCGTCAGGGAAGCCAGCAGGTTGAAGGACTGGAACACGAACCCGATGCGTTCGCGGCGCAGCAGGGTCAACCGGGTCTCGCTCAGGCTCGTCAGGTCGGTCCCGCCCAGGACGACCGAACCCGAGGTGGGGCGGTCCAGTCCGGCGGCGCACTGCAACAGGGTCGACTTGCCCGAGCCGGAGGGGCCCATGACGGCGGTGAAGGTGCCCTGCGGGACGGCGAGCGAGACCCCGTCGAGCGCTGTCACCGCGCTGTCCCCTGTCCCGTACCGTCTGCTGACGGAGTGCAACCGGATGGCGTCCTGGTTCATCTGTCCCCACCGTTCTCGCGGTCTGTGCCGCACCGTTGTCCGTGCCCGTGCCACACCGTCGTCGATGTCCGTGCCGCACGCACCGTTGTCCATGTCCGTGCCGCACCGTCGTCGATGTCCGTGCGCGTGCCGTCGTCGATGTCCGTGCGCGTGCCGCACGGTTTCGCTGTCCGTGCCGCTCGGTGAACCGGTGCTGGCCAATGGGCCCCACGAAACCGTGTGACGGCGTGCCCGCGCAGTGCGGCAGGGGCGAGACCTGGGGTAGGGCCGGCCCTACCCCAAGAGCTCCCACTGGACCGATGGCACCGGCCCGGCCGGAGCTTCTACGGTGATCGCATGCGCCCTCGGAACGTATGGCAGGCCATGTCCGGGCCGGGCTTCCTGCTCTCGCTCTGGCCGTGGCGGTCGGCCGCCTACCTGCTCACCGGCATACCGGCCGGGGCGGCCGCCCTCGTGGGGATCGTGAGCACGACGGCGGTCGGCTGTGTCCTCGCCGTCGTACTCGTGGGGCTCCCCCTGCTCGGCTGTGTCGCCCTCGCCGGGATTCCGGTGGCGTGGGCGGAGCGGCTCCGGCTGCGCCTGGTCGACCGTGACCCGGTCACCGGCCGCCACCGGACGCCGGCCGCACGGGGTCTGTGGCCCTGGCTGACGACGCGGCTGCGGGAACGGGCCACCTGGCGCGAGCTCGGCTACGCGCTGCTGTTCGCCGTTCTGCTGTGGCCGGTCGACGCCCTCGCGCTCACCGTCGGGCTGCTCGTCCCCCTGTCGGTGATCGCGACCCCGCTGCTCCTGGCGACCGTCGGCGACGGCCGGCAGACCAAGGTGCTCAAGGTCTGGACGGTCACCGACTGGCCCACCGCCTACGGGTTCGCCGTGCTCGGGCTGGCCCTGCTGCTCCTGGGCGGCTACGCGCTGGCGGCTGTCGCCGGCGGCCAGGCCGAACTGACCCGTCTGCTGATCGCGCCGCGCGAAGGCGACCTGGGCGAGCGGGTCGTGGAGCTGACGCGCTCGCGCGTCCGGCTGGTGGACGCCTTCGAGGCGGAGCGCCGGCGCATCGAGCGCGATCTGCACGACGGGGCGCAACAACGGCTGGTGGCGCTGACGATGACGCTGGGTCTGGCCCGCCTGGACGCACCGCCGGGGCCGCTCGCCGACCAGCTGGCCCAGGCCCATCGACAGGCGGGCGAGGCACTGGCGGAGTTGCGGGAACTCGTCCACGGCATCCATCCCAAGGTCCTGGCGGACTACGGTCTCCCGGCGGCGGTCGCCGACGCGGCGGACCGTTCCGCGGTGCCCGTGGACGTCGACCTGGAACTGTCCGCGCGCCTGCCCGAGAGCGTCGAGGCCGCCGCGTACTTCGTGGTCTGTGAGGCCCTCGCCAACATCGCCAGGCACAGCGGCGCCGACCGCGCGGAGGTGACCGGGGAGCATCGCGACGGGCGCCTGTTCCTGCGGGTGCGCGACGACGGCCGGGGCGGCGCGGTCGCCGGGAACGGCAGCGGGCTCACCGGACTTGCGGACCGGGTGTCGGTACTCGATGGCAGACTCTCCCTGTCCAGCCCACCGGGCGGACCGACCCTCTTGTGTGTGGAGTTTCCTTGCGAGCCGACGGACCCCTGCGCGTAGTGCTGGCGGAGGACAGTGTGCTGTTGCGGGAAGGGCTCGCCGGACTGCTCGACCGCGGCGGACACGAGGTGGTCGCGGCGGTCGGCGACGCGGTGGCGCTGGTCGAGGCGGTCGAGGAGCACGCCCCCGACATCGTCGTGACCGACGTCCGGATGCCCCCGGGGTTCCAGGACGAAGGACTGCACGCCGCCGTCCGGTTGCGGGAGCGGCGCCCGGGGCTGCCCGTGCTGGTGCTCAGCCAGTACGTGCAGCGTACGTACGCCGCCGAACTGCTGGACTCAGGCGACGGCACGGCGGTCGGCTACCTGCTCAAGGACCGGGTCGGCCAGGTCGTGGAGTTCCTGGACGCCCTGGCCGAGGTGGCCGCCGGGGGCACGGTCGTCGACCCCGAGGTCGTACGCCAGTTGCTGCGCCGCCGCCGGGATCCGCTGCAACGGCTCACCCCGCGCGAGCGGGAGGTGCTGGCCCTGATCGCGGAGGGCAGGTCGAACGGGTCGATCGCCCGCGCACTCGTGGTATCCGAGGCGGCCGTCGGCAAACACATCGGCAGCATCCTCGGCAAGCTGGACCTGCCGCAGACGGACGAGACCCATCGAAGGGTGCTGGCGGTCCTCGCGTTCCTGCGCACCTGACCGGCCGCCGCGCCTGTTCCTCCGGACACCCTCAAGACACCCCGGCCCGCCCTGGCACACCTCACACGCACCTCTGCCCCCACCCGTCACACCCCTCACACCACAGGCCCGACCCCCTCACGCACCCCGCGCGGATGCGCATCGGTGCCCGTGTGGCGCATTCTTTCTGTGTCGCCCGCGTGAGCGGCGCCAGGACGAGGTAGGGCCGATGTGACTGGGAGCGCCGGGAACGGGGCAGGAACCGGACGGCTGGCCGGGCTGCTGACCCAGGCCGCTGCGGAGGCGATCCGAACGGCCGAAGGGCCGGTGGCAGGCGTGTACCTGCGGGCCGGCGCACCCGGCCTGCTGCGGCTCGCCGTCCTCGCCGGGCTGCCCGCGCCGCTGTTCCACCCCTGGTGGCGGCTGCACGTGAACCGGCCCTTCCCGGTGGCCGACGCCTACCGGCTCGGGGTCCAGGTGATCCTGCCCAACGCGACCGAGGCGATGCGGCGCTACCCCCAGTTCGCGGCGGGGCTGCCCTTCCAGTTCGGCTCCCTGTACGTGCCGGTCATCGGCGGGGCCGGACCGTTCGGCGTCCTCACGATGCTGCGCCCCGCCGCGGCCGACGCCGACGAGTTGCGCCCGGACCAGGCGCAGCTGACCCGTCTGGCCGCCGACCTGGGCCGGTCGCTGCACCGTCTGGAGGCCGAGGGACCGCCCCTGGCCTGGGACGACCGGCCCCTGTCCGTGCGCACACCGGCCGCCGGGCCGGCCGCGGACCGCTCGGCGGGCTTCTCCTGGGATCCGGCCACGGACCTGGTCACGCCCGACCGTGAGGTGCACGCCCTGCTGGGCCTGCCCCCGGGGGAGTTCCCGGCCACCCTGCGCGACCTGGCCCGCACCCTCGCACCCACCGACTCCCCACAGCTCCTGGCCCTGCTGCGGGAGACCGCCGAGGGCAGACCACCGCCCCTGTCCGTGCCGGTCCGGGCGGCGGACGGCGCGCTGCGGCTGCTGCGGCTGCGGGCTCCGGAGCCGGGTGCCGGTCCCGGCGGAGCGGGCGCCGGGGGTGTGCTGCGCGACCCGCGGGCCGACTCGCCCGCCGACGCGGCGGCCGGTCTGCTTCCGGAGGGCGTGTTCTGTCTGGACCGGCTGGGCCTGGTCGTGTACGCCAATCCGCGGGCCGCGCATCTGCTTGGGCTGTCCCGGAGCCGACTGCTGGGCCGTGCGCTGTGGGACAGTGCCCCCTGGCTGCGCCAGCCCGCGTTCGAGGAGCATCTGCGCGGCGCCCTGCTGGCGCCGGAACCCGTGCACTTCCATGTCCGGCGCCCGGCCGCGGACGACGAGCAGGCGTTCGAGGGCGAGTGGCTCGCCGTGTCGGTCTACCCCGGTTCCAACATTCTGACCTGCACGGTCATGCCGTCGAACCGGATCGCCGAACCGGTCGACGTACGCCGCACGACGGCGGAGGAGCCTGCCGCCGCCGGCCTGCCCCGGATCGGCGGCCTGCTGTCGGGCACCGCCCCGACGCCCCCGCAGTACCGGCCGATCGTGCTCGCGATCGCGCTGACCGAGGCGGTGACCGCCCGGCAGGTCTCCGCGGTGGTGATGCAGGAGCTGCTGCCCGCGTTCGGCGGCCGCAGCCTGGCCATCTACCTGTTGCAGGAGCGGCATCTCTACCTGGCCTGGGAGAGCGGCTTCCCGGAAGGCTTCCTCGCCCCCTTCGAGGGGGTGGGTCTGGACGCCCGGCTGCCGGGCGTGGAGACCCTCACCACCGGCCGCCCGCTGTTCTTCGACTCCATGCAGCAGATGGAGGCCGCCTACCCCGGGATGCCGATCGACACCACGCAGGGCGCCCGCGTCTTCCTCCCGCTGATCGCCTCCGGCCGCCCGGTCGGCTCCTGCATCCTCGGTTTCGAACGGCCGCACAGCTTCAGCACCGAGGAACGCACGGTGCTCACCGCGCTCGCCGGGCTGATCGCCCACGCGATGGAGAAGGCGCAGCGCTACGACACCGAGGCGGCGCTCGCCCGTGGGCTCCAGCAGGCCCTGCTGCCCCGGCGGCTGTCCTCGCACCCGATGCTGGAGACCGCCGGGCGGTACCTGCCCGGCACCCAGGGCATGGACGTCGGCGGCGACTGGTACGACGTCGTCGAGGCGGGGGACGGTCTGGCCCTGGTGATCGGGGACGTCCAGGGCCACGGTGTGCAGGCGGCCGCCACCATGGGGCAACTGCGCAGCGCCGTCCGTGCCTTCGCCCTCGGCGGTCATCCGCCCGACGAGGTGATGAGCGGGACCAACCGGCTTCTCGTCGACCTCGATGCCGGCCAGTTCGCCAGCTGCTGCTACCTGCGGCTGAACCCCGCGACCGGCCTGCTGCGGATCGCCCGCGCGGGACACCCGCCTCCCCTGCTGCGCCAGGCGGACGGCTGTGCGCAGGTCGTGGACATCCCCGGCGGCGTCGTCCTCGGCGTGACCCCCGACGCCCACTACCCGGTGATGGAGCTGCGGCTGGAACCCGGCGCGATCCTCGCCCTGTACACGGACGGGCTGGTCGAGCGGCCCGGCTTCGACATCGACGACGGCATCGACACGCTGCGCGAGGCGCTGGACCGGGCCGCCCCCGCGCTCGCCCCGCAGGGCGAGCAGTCCCTGGGGGATCTCGCCGACCGGCTCACCGCGACCGCCCGGCACGCCGTCGACCGGCCCGACGACATCGCGCTGCTCCTGGCCACCCGCCACACCACACCCCAGCACCCCGGCTGACCTCGCCGCTGCCGCACCATCAGGGAGCGGCCCCCGGAGTGAGGGGGTCCGCACACGCGGTGACACCTGTCGCCTCGCGGAGTCCGGCAGTGTAGACATGGCACATGGTCCGACTCCTGAGTCGAGTGGGGGCTGAGACGATCCGTCCGGACGGTCGCCGCACACCGCGCGCACCGGACCGCACCGACGACACCCGCGGGCAGCAGACGCGGGCGGCATCCGGCGCGCCGGACGGACCGCGCGCCGACGGGGAGCGGCCGCGCCGCGAAAAACCCGGGCGACTGCGGTCCGTGCTGGGCGGACGCAGCCTGGCCGCGCAGGTGTTCGTACTGAACGTGGTCATCGTGCTGCTGCTGGTCGTGGCCGCGGCGGTGGCGCTGGTGCTCCAGGTGCGGCACGACACGGCCGCGGAGGCCCGCAGCCGTTCGCTCGCCGTGGCCCAGACCTACGCCCACTCCCCCGGCATCCACGCGGCGCTGCGCAGCGCACATCCCACGGCCCTGCTCCAGCCGTCCGCCGAGGCCGCCCGCAAGGCCGCGAAGGTCGACTTCATCGTCGTCATGAACACCCAGGGGATCCGCTACACGCACCCCAATCCGCAACGCATCGGCAAGCAGTTCGTCGGGACGCTCGGACCGGCGCAGCAGGGCGACACGGTGGTCGAGGAGATCAACGGGACCATCGGGCGGCTGGTGCAGGCCGTGGTGCCGGTCAAGGCGCCGGACGGGAAGGTGGAGGGCCTGGTCTCGGCCGGGATCACCACGCAGCACGTGGGCGGTGCCGCGAAGCGGCAGCTGCCGCTGATGCTGGGCGCCGCGGCCGCGGGCCTCGGGCTGGCCACGGCGGGCACGGCGCTGGTGAGCCGACGGCTGCTGCGGCAGACCCACGGCCTCGGCCCGAACGAGATGACCCGGATGTACGAGCACCACGACGCGGTGCTGCACTCCGTACGGGAAGGGGTGCTCATCGTCGGCGGTGACGGCGACCTGCTGCTCGCCAACGACGAGGCGCGCCGGCTGCTGGACCTGCCGGTGGACGCCGAGGGCCGCAATGTGCACGACCTCGGCCTCGATCCGGGCACCGCCGAGCTGCTCGCCTCGGGCCGGGTCGCGACGGACGAGGTGTTCCTGGTCGGCGACCGGCTGCTGGCGGTCAACCACCGGCCCACGGACCTGGCGGGCGGGCCGGCCGGCAGCGTGGCCACGCTGCGCGACTCCACCGAACTGCGTGCCCTGTCCGGCCGGGCGGAGGTGGCGCGCGAACGCCTCGACATGATCTACGCCGCCGGGGTGGGCGTCGGCACGAGCCTGGACGTGACCCGCACCGCCGAGGAGCTGACCGACCTCGCCGTACCGCGGTTCGCGGACTTCGCCACCGTGGACCTGTTCGACTCCGTGATCGACGGCGGCGAGACGAAGCCGGGCGACGTGCTGCACCGGATCGCGTCGGGCGGCATCAACCGGGGCGCGCCGCTCTACCCGCTCGGTTCCCGGATCAAGTTCGTCGCGTCCTCGCCGCACGCGCGCAGCCTCGCCACCGGCCGGGCGGTCCTGGAGCCGTGGCTCGACCGGGCGCCGGGCTGGCGTGCGCAGGACCGGGAGCGCACAGAGCAGGTCGTGGAGTACGGCATCCACTCGCTGATCACCGTTCCGGTGCGGGCGGGGTCGCTGACCCTGGGCGTGGTCGGCTTCTGGCGTTCGCAGCGGCCCGAGCCGTTCCACGAGGACGAGGTGACCCTCGCCGAGGAGCTGGTCGCCCGCGCCGCGGTGTCCATCGACAACGCCCGCCGCTACACCCGCGAGCACAGTACGGCGGAGGCGTTGCAGCGCAGCCTGCTGCCGCGCAGCCTGCCCGAACAGAATGCCCTGGACGTCGCCTACCGCTACCTGCCCGCGCAGGCGGGCGTCGGCGGCGACTGGTTCGACGTCGTGCCGCTGTCCGGCGCCCGGGTGGCACTGGTCGTGGGCGACGTGGTGGGCCACGGGCTGCACGCGGCGGCCACGATGGGCCGGCTGCGTACGGCGGTGCACAACTTCGCCGCCCTCGACCTGGCGCCGGCCGAGCTGCTCGCCCTGCTCGACGAGCTGGTCGGCCGTATCGACCAGGACGAGTCGGCGGAGGAGGCCGGCGCGCCCGTGACCGGCGCGACCTGTCTGTACGCGGTCTACGACCCGGTCTCCCGGTACTGCTCGCTCGCCCGTGCGGGCCATCCGCCGCCGGCCGTGATCCGGCCCGACGGCCGGGTGGACTTCGTCGACATGCCGGCCGGTCCGCCGCTCGGGATCGGCGGACTGCCCTTCGAGACGGCGGAGGTGGAGCTGGCGGAGGGCAGCCGGCTGGTGCTGTACACCGACGGGCTGGTCGAGGACCGGAAGCGGGACATCGACGAAGGTCTGGAGCTGCTGCGCAACGCCCTCGGGCGGGCCGGGGACTCTCCCGAGGCCACCTGCCGGACCGTGCTCGACGAGCTGCTCCCCGAGCAGCCGGGCGACGACATCGCGGTGCTCGTGGCGCGCACCCGGGTGCTCGGCGCCGACCAGGTCGCGGAGTGGGAGGTGCCGATGGACCCGGCGGCGGTGCAGGACGTACGGGCCCGGGTGACCCGTCAGCTGGCGGAGTGGGACCTGGCGGAGCTGGCCTTCACCTCGGAACTGATCCTCAGCGAGCTGGTCACCAACGGGATCCGCTACGGTGGCGCTCCCCTGCGGGTGCGTCTGCTGCGCGACCGCAGTCTGATCTGCGAGGTCTTCGACACCAGCAGCACCTCGCCGCATCTGCGGCACGCGGCGACGACGGACGAGGGCGGCCGCGGGCTGTTCCTGGTGGCGCAGTTGGCCGAACGCTGGGGCACCCGGTACACGCCCGACGGCAAGTTCATCTGGGCCGAGCAGCCGCTTCCCTGATGCCCGCCGTCTACCCATAAGCGCGGCTTATGGGTCCATAGACCGGACCCGCGTACCAACTAAGGTTTGCCTCAGTTTAGGCTTCCCGTCGAGTCGCCTGTCATCGCTCGAAGGGAACCTGATCATGCCCCGCCCCCTGCGGGTAGCCATCGTCGGAGCCGGCCCCGCCGGGATCTACGCCGCCGACGCGCTGCTGAAGTCCGAAGTGGCCGCCGAACCCGGTGTCTCGATCGACCTCTTCGAGCGCATGCCGGCCCCGTTCGGCCTGATCCGCTACGGCGTCGCGCCCGACCACCCCCGCATCAAGGGCATCATCACCGCCCTGCACCAGGTGCTCGACAAGCCGCAGATCCGTCTCTTCGGCAACGTCGACTACCCGACCGACATCAGCCTGGACGACCTGCGCGCCTTCTACGACGCCGTGATCTTCTCCACCGGCGCGACGGCCGACCGGGAGATGCGCATACCCGGCATCGAACTCGACGGCTCCTACGGCGCCGCCGACTTCGTGTCCTGGTACGACGGCCACCCGGACGTCCCGCGCACCTGGCCGCTGGAGGCCGAGAAGGTCGCCGTCCTCGGCGTCGGCAACGTGGCGCTCGACGTGGCGCGCATCCTGGCCAAGACGGCGGACGAGCTGCTGCCCACGGAGATCCCGCCGAACGTCTACGACGGTCTGAAGGCGAACAAGGCGCTGGAGATCCACGTCTTCGGCCGCCGCGGCCCGGCCCAGGCGAAGTTCAGCCCGATGGAGCTGCGGGAGCTGGACCACTCCCCCACCATCGAGGTCATCGTCGACCCCGAGGACATCGACTACGACGAGGGCTCCATCGCCACCCGGCGCGGCAACAAGCAGGCCGACATGGTCGCCAAGACCCTGGAGAACTGGGCGATCCGCGACATCGGCGACCGTCCCCACAAGCTGTTCCTGCACTTCTTCGAGTCGCCCGCCGAGGTCCTCGGCGAGGACGGCAAGGTCGTCGGTCTGCGCACCGAGCGCACGGCCCTCGACGGCACGGGCAACGTCAAGGGCACCGGCGAGTTCAAGGACTGGGACGTCAGCGCGGTCTACCGGGCCGTCGGCTACCTGTCCGACAAGCTGCCCAAGCTGCCCTGGGACGTCGAGTCCGGCACGGTCCCGGACCAGGGCGGCCGGGTCGTCGAGGAGAGCGGCGCGCACCTTCAGTCGGTCTACGTCACCGGCTGGATCCGGCGTGGCCCGGTCGGCCTGATCGGTCACACCAAGGGCGACGCCAACGAGACGGTCGCCAACCTCCTGGACGACCACGCGAACGGCCGCCTGGGCGTGCCCGCCTCGCCCGAGCCCGAGGCCGTGGACGCGTTTCTCGCGGAGCGCAGCGTCCGCTTCACCACCTGGGAGGGCTGGTACAAGCTGGACGCCGCCGAGAAGGCACTGGGCGAGCCCCAGGGCCGGGAGCGCGTGAAGCTCGTCGAGCGGGAGGACATGCTCCGGGAGAGCGGCGCCTGAGACGACGCACCGGCCGGCCCGGGGGGGCCCGCGGGCCCCCCGCCGCCCGGGCCCCCCCGGCCCGGCGTGATGCCCCCCCCCCCCCCCCCCCCCCGCCCCCCCCCCCCGCGCCCCCGCCCCCGACCGC
>NZ_JBEOWS010000066.1:0-32691 GCF_040296125.1 Streptomyces sp. NPDC002265
GCCCGTCTACACCGCGCCGCCTGAGGACGCTGCGCTGGAGCGGTTCGTGGAGTTCACCGACGCCTGGGGCGGCAAGTATCCGGCGATCGTCCGGCTCTGGGAGGCGGCCTGGGCGGAGTGCGTGCCCTTGCTCCAGTTCGATGTGGAGATCCGCAGGATCGTCTGCACCACCAACGCCATCGTGAGCATCAACGCACGGATCCGCAAGGCCGTCCGGGCCTGGGGACACTTCCCCACCGACCAGGCCGCCCTCAAGTGCGTCTACCTGGCAGTCATGAGCCGGCATCGGACGCACACGCTGGACCACGTGCGGGAAGACCGCGCTCCAGGCCTTCGACATCACCTTCGACGGCCTGCTCACCGCCGGACGTCGCTGAACACAACCGACCGAGTGCCACCGTTCGCTAAACAGACCCGCGTTCAGGGATCCGATGGCTGCGGACCGCGGGAGGCGGCGCACTGAGTGCAGATCAGCGGGCGATCGAGATCGCGAAGGGTGTGAATCCGCTGGACCGGATCACGTGCGGTACGAACAGGATCGCGGCCTCCGTGGCGCGGGCGGTCCGGATCCCACCGAGATCAGTGATCCACTCCTTGCGCCAGCCGAGGTCCGCGAGCAGTTCGCGGACGGTCTGCTTGGCCTGTGGGTCCTCGCCGGAGAGGAAGGCGTCGGGTGCCTGGGTGAGGGCGGTCGGTGCAGTCATCACCGGGAAGAGCATGGTGTTGAGTGTCTTGACGACACGTGTTTCAGGGAGCGCTTCCTGGAGTTGCTCGGCAAGGCTGTAGCCGGGGTAGATCAGGTCGGCTGGCAGTCCGTCGGGACCGTCGAGGGTGGCGTTGGAGACGTCGACGAGGATTTTGCCGCGCAGTTCCTCGCGCAGAGCGACGAGCCGCTCCAGCGAGCCGACTCCCGGGGTGGCGTTGATGACGATCCGGGCTGTCCGGGCGGCGTCGGCGGCGGATTCCGGAGCGCGGTCCGCCACGGTCACCTCATGCCCTGCCTGGGTGAGGGCTGTGGCCAGGCTGCCGCCGACGCGGCCGTTTCCGAGAACTGCGATCGCGGTCATGATGACAGTGGTCCTTCCGTGTGTGCAGGTTGTGGTGCGCGGTCAGCGCGAGAGCGTGGTGACGGCATCGGCGTGGACGCTGGGCGCGGCGGCGAGGAAGCTCTCGCTCTGCGGGGTCCAGGGGCGGCCCTCGGCGTCGGAGATCTGCCCGCCGGCCTCGGTGACGAGCAGCGCCCCGGGCAGCAGGTCCGAGCGGGCGCCGGAGTACTGCCAGAAGGCGTCGATCCGGCCTGCGGCCACGTTCAGCAGGTGCAGGGTCGCGGGTACGGCGGTGCGGACGACGAGCGCGTCGAAGAGCATCGCGGTGATCGAGGAGCCGACGCGCCGCACCACCTTTTCGTCCTCGTCCGGCCGGGCCTGGCTCGTGGCCACGATGCTCAGGCCCAGGTCCGCGGTCCGGGAGGCCTGCAGCGGACTGCCGTCGAGGTGGGCACCCGCGCCGGTGAGGGCGGTGTAGGTCTCGCCGGTCAGCGGTAGGTGGACCGCGGTGAGCACCGGCTGGTTCTCACGCACGAGGGTGGCGGTCACCGCCCACTCCGGCAGGGCGTGCAGGTGGTTGACGTTTCCTTCGGCCGGATCCACGACCCACCACTCGCCGGGCGGCAGCGCCCCGCCGTCCAGCTCCTCCGCCACCCAGCCGGCGCCCGGGCGCAGGCGCGTGAGGCCCGGGCGCAGGATGTCGAGGGCCGTGTCGTCGTTGGCAGCGAGCGCGTGCATCAGATCTTCGCGGGTCTGATAGCGGACCACCTCGCCGAAGCGCTCGCGCAGCGCCGATCCGGCTGCGCGCACGACGACGGCGGTCTGGCCGAGCAGGTCGGCGTCGGAGGCGGCGACGTCGGAGGTCCGAAGCGTTTCGGGCATGGCGGTACTCCCGTGTGAGGAGGGGCGATGAGGCAGGCCGGGTCAGGCGGTGCGTTCCGTCTTGCGCTCTCGCCTCGAAGGTATAGAGCCACTTCATTAACTTCAAATGCATGTCAAGCACGGCTAGGATTACTCGGATGCAATTGGATTTGAACCTGCTCACCGCCCTCGACGCGCTGCTGGAGGAGGGGAGTGTGGCCGGGGCCGCCGCGCGTCTGCATGTGACCGCCCCCGCGATGAGCCGGAGTCTGGGCCGGATCCGGCACGCGACCGGGGATCAGATCCTGGTGCGCACGGGGCGCACGATGACCCCGACGCCGTATGCGATCGCCGTCAGGCAACAGGTGCACGAGCTGCTGCACCAGGTCCAGGGGGTGCTGGCACCGAGCCGTGAACTCGATCTGGCAACGCTGGAGCGCACCTTCACCCTCCGCTGGCACGATTCCCTGGTCGCGTTGAGCGGCCCCGCACTGCTCACGGCCGTTCGCGAACAGGCTCCCGGCGTGCGCTTGCGCTTCGTCGCGGAATCGAGCGTCGACACCCCCGGGTTGCGGCGCGGTGAGGTCGACCTGGAGGCGAACGCCAACCGTCCGAGCGCATCGGACATCCGTGCCGAGAACGTGGGCGAGACGCGCCTCGTCATCGTCGTGAGGCGAGGGCACCCCTTCACCCGCGTCAGGACTCTGACGGCAGAGCAGTACGCCGCCGCTGAACACGTCACTGTCTCGCGACGAGGCAACCTCAGCAACGCCCTCGACGACGCCCTCACGCAGCTCGGCCTCACCCGCCGCGTGGTGGCCACCGCACCCACGGAAGCGGTCGCGTGGGAGTTCGCGCGCGGCTCCGATCTCCTGATCAGCGTTCCCGAAGCCACTACGCGCTCCACGGTCGCCGACCTCGGCCTGGCCGTGCTCCCCCTCCCGCTCGAACTGCCGTCGGCATCCATCTATCTGTCGTGGCATCAGCGCTACGACACCGACCGCGCCCACGCCTGGCTGCGCGGGCTGGCGCGAACCGTGCTGGCCACGTGCGCAGCGTCGTAGCCGGCGCCGTCAGCGCGGCCGCTGAACAGCCCCGGGCGCTCCTCCGCCGACCAGCCTCGCGCGGCCGGGCGTTTCGCTTTCGACCGCACCCCTTCGGCCTTCGTCGGGACCGGCTCCAGATCAATGGGCGCCGCGAGTCGACGGCAGTCCATCGACGCGATCATGCACTTTCCGTGGGCCTCCTCGACACACTGCCAGCCTCTGATCATCGGGTCGTGACAGTCATGGCCGAACCGTCACGTGATGTTCGATCCACGTGGGCGGGCATGCAGCACAGCGAGCCGTGCCGATCTGGCCCGGTTACTGTTCGACCTTCGGTGAGAACGCTCAACCTTCGCCGCGTGAGGTCACCGGAAATGACAAGGATCCCGACTGATCATGAAGATCGGCGGGATCTCGTCGACCGCTCCCGCGACAGAAAACGTTGCATAACGGTGTCCTGGCCGGGTCGGGCGCCGCGGTTACGATGCCCGGGCAATGCCGCACCACTCGGAGTGACCCCCATGGCCCAGCTTCAGGAGGCGCCCTTTGGGGTCGGCCTTCCCCCCGACCGGCCACCCGGCCCAGCCGCGCTCGGCCCCACTGCCTGGCGCACTTCCGCCCTCGCGGGCATGGCCTCCTACCTGGATGCCGGCTCCATCGTTGCGCTTGGGGCGGGACTGACCCTGTTCCAAACGCAGCTGCACTTGTCCAGCGGCGCCGTCGGCGCGCTCGCGGCGCTCGGCCCCAACGCTCTGGGCTGCGCCTTCGGCGCCTTCATCGGCGGCCGCCTGGGCGACCGCCTGGGGCGCAAGCGCATCTATAAGTACGACCTGCTGCTGTATGCGGCCGGCATGTTGGTCATGGCGCTGTCCGTCAACGCGGCCATGCTGTTTGCCGGCACGGTCGCCGTCGGCGTGGCCGTGGGTGCCGACGTTCCCACCTCCCTCGCCCTGGTCGGGGAGAATGCCCCGCCGCGCGCCCGCGGAAAACTCCTCGGTCTGACACAGGTCGCCTGGAACCTGGGCCCTGTCGTGGTCCTGCTGCTGGCGTTCGTCGTTGCACCGCTCGGGCTGCTCGGCGTCCGCCTGGTCTTCCTCCACCTGTTCCTTGTCGCCATGGTCGTGTGGGGCCTGCGCCGTGGTGTCGCGGAATCCGCGCGCTGGAAGTCCGCCCTCGCACCGGGCACGATCGCACCGCGCCCGCGCCCGCGCCTGCTCTTCCGCGGTGCGAACCTCGCGGCTCTGGCGTGGACTACGACGATCTACCTGTTCTGGAACCTCGCTGCCGGCACCAGCGGCAGCTTCACTCCCTACATCGTCGAGACCCTTCATGCGGGAAGCCGGGCCGCGGGCCTGGCGCTGAGCAGCGTCGGCTTCGTCATCGGCCTGGCCGCGACGGTCCTGCTGTTCATGCGCTTTGCGGACCGTTCTCACCGAACCCGCAAACGCATGTGGGCTCTCGGCGGGATCCTCCAGGTCACCGCCTACGTCCTGTACCTGGTGTTCCCGCTCGGCATCCCGGTCATCTTTGCCAACATGGTGCTGTTCGGCATCGGAGCCGCCCTGGCAGGCGAAGGCTTTTACAAGGTCTTCAGCCAGGAACTGTTCCCGACCCTGCTGCGCAGCACCGCGCAGGGCTTCACCTTTGGCGCGGCTCGCACTGTCCTGGGCGTCTGGAGCTTTCTGGTGCCGTTCCTGGCACACGTCGGTATCCGCCCGCTCAGCGCCCTCCTCGTCCTGTTCCTTCTGGTGAGCGCCGTCGTGGGTTATGCCTTCATGCCCGACACCGCGGGCAAGACGCTCGAATGCATTGAGGAGGAGCGCAGTACGGCGGCGGCGTGACCTCGGCTCCGGCCCGCTCCGCCACGCCGCCCGGGCCGGGCTGCCGGGTGGCGTGACTCGAGCCGGAGGCGGCCGTCGGCATCGGCACCCTGCCGGCGCCGGCGGCCGTCTTTGGTTCCGGGCCGTGGTCGTCACCGCCGCGCTGGCCATGGGGAGGATCAACCGTAGGGTGCCTGCACCGGCAAGACCACGGGGTGCTCGGCGTCGGGCTGCCGGTCGGCCGCATCCTGTCTGAGCAGGTCGAACAGGTGGAGGTCCTCCGGGGCCACCAGCGGACGACTGCCCGCGGAGCGGTACCGGGCCCGGTACCGGGCACCGGCCGGGCTGCGCGCCGTCTCCGCCGAGAAGCACCGCGCCATCGGGAGCACCTGTGTGAACGACGACGCCCGGCATACCGCGTACGAGGCAATCGCATCGGGTCTGGCCGCGTACCGGCGCGACGCCATCCATGCCTACGCCGCCATCCATGCCTACGCCGCCACCCGGCTGAGCTGAGCCACCGTACGACCGCTCTCGCGGGAACGACCCGCGAGGGCGGCTGCCGTATGCCACCGAGGCCCGGATGCAGTGCGGCTGTGCGGGGCTGCCGACTGCGAAGGGCCGGATGGCAGCCGCCGCTGCGCGCTCAGGGTGGACTGGCGAACCGCGAGTTCCGGCTCGATGCCGACATGCGGGTGGGCGTGCGGGGCTGTGTCGGCCTGCTGTGGCGTCTCGGCGACGAGCAGACGAAGAGGGGCGATCGTGCCCAGGGCGGTGCCGGTACGGTAGCGGGCTTCCTCTTGCGCGCGGCGGACGCTGTTGCCCACGAGGACAGCCGGCCCGGCCCTGCGGGCTTCGGCTTCCGTGCCCTGGATGATCGCGGCGTAGAGGGGGTTGGCCAGGTCCGGTTCCAGAACCGCCAGGATGCGTGAGGGCCCGCCCCGCAGGAGGCGGGCGTTGTCGTTGCGCACGTAGCCCAGCCGCTCGATGACGGCGGTGACCCGGGCCCGGGCTGCTTCAGCACCCGGTGCGGCTGGTTGAGCACGTCGGACACCGCGGCCAACGAGACGCGGGCCTCCCCGGCGACGTCCGCGATGCCCACCCGCTGGTTCACCCCGCCCCCGGGTGCGTGTCCGCGGCGCGCTCGCGGGCGCCGGCTCATGGACGGGTGGGTGCCGCGGTGCTGTGACGGACGACGAGGCGGGGCGTCATCGTGACCTGCGTGGCCCGGTCGTGGTGGCCTTCGACGCGTTCGATGAGCATTCTGGCGGCGGTGGAGCCCATGGTGCGTCCGGCCTGGTCGACGCTGGTCAGCTGCACGGTGGCCAGGTCCGCGATGGCGGTGTTGTTGTAGCCGACCAGGGAGACGTCCTCGGGGACCCGCAGTCCCAGCTCGTGTGCGGCCCGCCACACCCCCAGGGCGGCCACGTCGGCACCGGTCATGATCGCCGTGGGGCGGTCCGGCGAGGCGAGCAGACTCAACCCCGCCTTGTGGCCACCTTCGTCGGAGTAGGCGTTCTTGTGGACACGGGCGTACGCCTGCAGCCCGTGGCGTTCCATCGCCTCCCGATAGCCGTCTGCCAGGACGATCTCGGGGGTGCGGGTCCACTTGCTGGCCCGGGTGCCGGGGGAGGACACCAGGGCGATGTCGCGGTGACCGAGGGACACGAGGTGGTCCACGACCAGCCCGGCCCCGAGCCCGTCCGCGTCGAGAACGGAGTCGTGAAGGTCGGACGCGTCGTGGTGGCCGATGACGACGGTCGGGGTGGACTGGGCCGTGGCGAGCACTTCCGTGCGCTGGGTCCCCGGGGCGATCAGGATGAGGCCGTCCATCTGCCGGTCGACCATGGAGCGGATGGTCTTGGCCTGAGAATCCGCGTCGAACCCGGCTGCGCCGATCATGACTGTGTACTCGCTGTCGCGCAGCTGGTCGCGGATGCCGTCGAGGATGTCGGCGAAGAAGGTGTTGCGGATGTTGTCGAGCAGGACGCCGATCGTGTAGGTGCGGCCGCGCATGCCACGTGCCGCGGCGTGCGGCCGGTAGTTCAGCTCGGCCATAGCCGCCTTGACGCGTTCCTGCATGGCAGGGCTGACTCCGTAGGCGTTGCGCAGCACCTTGGAGACCGCGGCCGTCGACACTCCCGCGTGATGTGCGACGTCGGTGATGGTCACACGCTTCTTCCGCTGTGGTGCGGACTCCATGCCGGCTGCCCTCCGTTCTCCGAAACCGGTCAGTGTAACGGTCTACATCATGCTCGCTGCTCATCGCCAGGTGTGAAGCACGTTTCCGTGATGCTGCAGGCGAATGTCTTGGCGGAAGCCGGTGCAGCGTGCGCTGGTGTGTCCGCTTGGCCGTGAAGAACGTTATGCACGTTCTGGAGGTCATGGAGGTCGTGGAGGTCAAAGCCAAGCTGACCGACCTGAGCTACGTCAAGGCTGCCGAAGAGATCGCCGCCCTGGGCAAGAAGGGCTGCTTCGGCAAGGGTGCCGGCCCGATCGAGCTCCGATCCGGACGATCCACCGGCTCGGCTCGACCGACATGCATCCGCCGATCGGCACCAAGAATCCTTCATCGCCCTGGCAGCCTGATCGACCCCGAAGGGCTGTAGGACCTCTAAGCACGGGGAGCGTCGGTGCTGCGCCGTACGACGAGGCGCGGAGTCATGCTGGTCTGCACGGCGTGGTCTCGCCTGCTTTCCACACGCTCGATGAGGAGCCTGGCAGCGGTGGCGCCCATGTTGTGACCGGCCTGGTCGACGCTGGTGAGCTGGACGGTCGCGAGGTCGGCGACCGCGGTGTTGTTGTATCCGACGATCGAGACGTCCTCCGGTACACGCAGGCCCAGTTCGTGAGCTGCCCGCCACACACCGAGGGCCGCCACGTCGGCGCCGGCCATGACGGCGGTGGGCCGCTCTTCACCGGCGAGCAGGCTCATGCCGGCTTTGTAGCCGCCTTCGTCGGAGTAGGCGACACGGCAGACCGTCGTCTCGTCGCCGAGGCCGTGCCGTCCCATGGCCTCGGTATAGCCGCTGGTCAGGACGATCTCCGGGGTCCGCGTCCATTTGCTGGAGCGGGCTCCCTGGGCCGATACGAGTGTGATCTTGCGGTGTCCGAGGGAGACGAGGTGGTCGACCACGAGGCCGGCTCCCGCACCGTCCGCGTCGACGACGGAGTCGTGCAGATCGGAGGGGTCGTGGTGGCCGATGACGACGGTGGGCGTGGTCTCCGCCATGGCGAGGACTTCGGCCCGTGGTGTGCTGGGGGCGATGAGGATCAGGCCGTCCATCTGGCGGTCGGCCATGGACTGGATGGTCTTGCTCTGGGCGTCGGCCCCGAACCCGGCCGCGCCGATGAGCACGGTGTACTCGCTGGCGTGCAGTTCGTCGCGGATGCCGTCGAGGATGTCGGCGAAGAACGTGTTGCGGATGTTGTCGAGCAGGACGCCGAAAGTGTAGGTGCGGCCGCGCATTCCGCGGGCTGCGGCCTGCGGCCGGTAGTCGAGTTCGGCGATCGCGGCACGGACCTTCTCCTTCATGGCCGTGCTGACGCCGTACGCGTTGCGCATCACCTTGGACACGGCGGCCGTCGACACGCCCGCGTGCTGCGCGACATCCGTGATCGTCACGCGCTTCTTGCGCGGTGAGCCCTGCTGCATCCGTTGTGCCCCCTGAGCTTCGCTTCTGAGTATAACGGTCTACACCATGGCCGGGTGAGTGCGCCAGATGTAGAAGGCTTTGCTGCGGTGTTTCCGTGGGATGTCTTGACGGACGCTGGGTGTGCGTGCACTGTGGTGCCCACTTCGACGTAGAGAACGTTATACAAAACTCTCTTCGTCGTTGATTCTCTCCGCAGGCCTTCGCCGTGCGCCTTTGCTCAACGATGACAGGGAGCCATGCTGTGATCACCGACTCGTCCGCCGCCAGAAGGGCGCGCCTCGCCGGCATGACCGCGAGCGCTGCTGCGATGGCCGTTCTCGTCTCCGCGTGCGGAGGGACGGGAGGCGGCTCGGCCTCCCCGGCCAAGAACTTCAGCTACCTGAGCGTCACAGAGAACACCACGGTCAAGACAGCGCTCACGACCCTCTCCAAGGGGGCCTGCAAGACGGCTCAGGACGCCCAGCCGCTCAAGGTGGAGACCGTTCCCCAGGCCGGCCTCGACCAGAAGCTGCAGTTGCTCGCCGGTCAGAACGCGCTGCCGGTGCAGTTCGCCGCGGGCAACGCGCCCGCCCTCACCCAGCAGCTCGCCGCATCCGGCCAAGTCGCCGACCTGGAGAAGGAACTGAAGAAGCTGGGCGTCTACGACCAGCTGGAGCCGGCGGCGGTCTCCACCATCAAGGCGCTGTACGGAGGCAAGCTGGATGTCCTGCCGTACGAGTACAACATCGAGGGAATCTTCTACAACAAGAAGGTCTTCGCCGCCAACGGCATCGCCGTGCCCGGCACGTGGGCCGAGCTCACGTCCGCAGCGGCGAAGCTGGAGGCCAAGGGCATTCAGCCGTTCTCCGCGTCCGGCCAGCAGGGATGGCCGCTGACCCGGCTGATCAGCGGCTACCTCTACCGCAGTCTCGGCCCGGACGCGCTGAAGGACGTCGCAGACGGCAAGGCGAAGCTGACCGACCCGAAGTACGTGAAGGCAGCGGCAGAGGTAGCCGCGCTCGGCAAGAAGGGCTACTTCGGCAAGGGCGTGGGCTCCATCGACTACGACACGGCGATGAACCAGTTCCTCTCCGGCAAGGCCGCCATGCTCTACATGGGCAGCTGGGCGCTGGCGAACATCGCCGACCCCAAGCAGGACACGATCGGCGCCGCCAACGTGGGCTTCATGCCGTTCCCGGCGGTCACCGGCGGCACCGGCTCCATCGACCAGTACCCCTCCAACGTCGGCCTGGGCATCGCGCTGGGCGCCAAGTCGTTCGACAAGAACACCGGCGACTGGGTCTCCTGCATCACCAAGAACTACGGCAGCACCGCGCTGAAGGACCAGGGCACGATCTCAGGCTTCAAGGTCAACACCGACGTCAAGGACGCCAGCGAAGTCGCCGGGCAGGTCCGCCGGACCATCAGCTCCTCGAAGCAGAACGTGCTGTGGTTCGAGGCGCTGTTCTCCACGAAGGCCACCACGGTCAGCCAGACCAACGCGGCCGGACTGGTCAACGGCAGTCTGAGCCCCGAGAAGTTCATGCAGACCGTTCAGGACGCCCTGTCCAGCAAGTGACGAGACGCGGCTCAGGGAGCACCCGCACCGCGCCCTGAGCCACCTCGCGTCAGCAGGCAACTTCAAGAACTGGACTTCACTCATGCACCGCGTACTCGGCGACCGCAAAGCGGTCCTGATCCTGCTGGGCCCCGCCCTGCTCGTCTACTCCCTGATCATGCTCGTCCCGATGGTGTGGTCCCTGGGCTACTCCTTCACCAAGGGCAACACGATCCAGGGGTTCACCGGCAACGGCCTGGGCAACTTCCATCGGCTGTTCACCGACCCTGCCGTACGGGACGCCTTGTGGTTCACCGCCAAGTACGCGGTCGTGGTGACGCTCGGCCAGGTCGTCGCCGGCTACCTGCTGGCACTGCTGTACGTCTTCTTCCTCAAGAAGGCGTCGGCTCTGATCCGCACCCTGGTCTTCTTCCCGGTCGTCCTGCCGACTGTGGCGGTCGGCCTGCTGTTCCAGAAGTTCTTCCAGGTCGCACCGCAGACCGGTCCGGTCAACTCACTGCTGGACGCCGTCGGCATCGGATCGATCGACTGGTTCGGCAGTGCCGGGCACGCCTTCTGGGTCCTGATCATCATGGACATCTGGCGGTCCATGGGCTTTTACGCCGTCCTGCTCTTCGCCGGCCTGGTCGACATCCCCGAGGAAGTGCTGGAGTCCGCGCGCCTCGACGGAGCCTCCGGCCTGCGCCTCGTCCGCCACATCGTCCTGCCGATGTCGTTCCCGGTGCTGTTGTCGTCACTGATCTTCAGCATCAACGGCACCCTCAAGGCCTTCGACTCCATCGTCGCGCTCACCAACGGCGGTCCCGGCAACGCGACCACACCGCTGACCCTCTACATGTTCCAGACGTCGTTCACCTACGGCGACTACGGCTACGGCAGCACCATCGCCCTGCTGCTGACCGTCGTATGTCTGCTGGTGACCCTGGTCGTCTTCCGCGTCTCGCGGCGCGACCTCACGAAGGGCTGAACCCATGGCCATCGACACGCCTTTGAAGACCGCCGGTGCTCCCAGCGGCGGTGGCCGGGTGCCCGCCTCGTCCGTCGCGCCTCGTCCGCCGCGACATCGCGGCGTCGGCCGACTTCGGGTGAAAATCGTCGTCGCGTTGCTGCTGGCCATCGAGGTCTACCCTCTGGTCTGGATGTTCCTCACGTCGCTGAAATCCAACAACGACTACCTCAACCACTCCACCTGGAGCCTGCCCACCCACTGGGAGTGGAGCAACTACAGCGAGGCCTGGACCACCGGCAACATCGGCCTGTACATCCAGAACAGCCTCCTCGCCGTGCTGCCGGCCCTCGCCCTCATCCTGCTCCTGGGCACCGCGGCCGGCTTCGCTCTCCAGATCATGGTGTGGAAAGGACGCAGCCTCACCCTGCTGATCTTCCTGGCGGGCATGATGGTGCCCTCACAGATGATCCTGCTCCCGCTGTTCACGGTGTACTTCCAAGCAGGCCTCTCCGGCACCCTGTGGCCGTTGATCCTCACCTACACCGGCACCGGACTGCCGCTGACGGTGTTCATGATGGCCACCTACTACAAGACCGTTCCGCGTGAGCTGTTCGAGGCGGCGACCATCGACGGCGCGAGCATCCTGCGCGCCTTCTGGACCATCAGCGTCCCCATGGTCCGCAACGCCATTCTGACCGTCGGCCTGGTCCAGTTCTTCTTCATCTGGAACGACCTCCTCGTCGCGCTGACCTTCACCAACAACCAGGACCTGCGCACCATCCAGGTCGGCCTGCTGAACTTCACCGGCGACTTCGGCGCCACCCAGTACGGCCCGCTGTTCGCCGCCATCTGCATCAACGTCTTCGGCACCTTGGTGATCTATCTCTTCCTCAACCAGAAGGTGATGAAGGGCCTCACCTCCGGCGCCGTCAAGGGCTGACAACCAACCCCACAGCCCCGCTGGTTGTCCCACGCCCACCTCACGGAAGGTTCCCCCGCTGTGTCGCTTCAGCCTGCCCTCGTCACGTTCGAACACCTGCGTGGCGGCCTCGGAATCGGCTCGACCGAACCGCGGTTGTCCTGGCAACTGCCCGCCGGCAGCGAGATCCAGAGCGCCTACGAACTCGAACTCGACCGAGACGGCTCCGTGTTCCGCACCGGCCGCATCCCCGGCAGCGACCAGAACCTCGTGGCGTGGCCGGATCGGCCGCTGGCCTCCCGTGAACGCGTCATCGTCCGGGTGCGCACCTGGGCAAGCGGCGACGAACCCTCCGACTGGTCGCCGCCCGCCGCCGTCGAGGCGGGACTCCTCGACGCTGCCGACTGGCAGGCCCAGCCTGTGGGCGCAGACTGGGAGGAAGACCCCGACAGCGACCGCCGCCCCGCCCGAGTGCGCCGGGACTTCCAGTTGAGCAAGCCCGTCGTGCACGCCCGGCTCTACATCACCGCACACGGCCTGTACGAAGCCGAGATCAATGGCGCACGCGTCGGAAACGACACCCTCTCCCCGGGCTGGACCGTCTACGGCCGGCGGCTGCGCTACTACACCTACGACGTCACCCGCCTCCTCGCCGAAGGCGCCAACACCATCGGAGCCTTCCTCGCCGACGGCTGGTACCGCGGACGAATCGGCTTCGACGGCGGCCACCGCAACCTCTACGGCACCGACCAGTCGCTCATCGCCCAGCTGGAGGTGACACACCCCGACGGCACCACCACCGTCGTCGCCACCGACCGGAGTTGGGAGGCCGCCGTCGGCCCGATCCTCACCTCCGGCCTCTACGAGGGCGAGACCTTCGACGCCCGCCTGCACGACCCCGCCTGGTCCACCCCGCACCACGCGGACACCGGCTGGACCCCGGTGGCGGTGCACGAACGCGACCCGAACACCTTCATAGCTCCGAAGGCTTCTCCGGTCCGCTGTACCCAGGAGATGGCACCCGTCTCCATCACGCCCAAGGAGCAGGGCACCTACCTCCTGGACTTCGGACAGAACCTGGTCGGGCGGCTGGCCGTCACCGCCGACGGCCCCCAAGGCACCACGATCACCCTGCGCCACGCGGAAGTCCTGCAGGACGGCGAGCTCGCCACACGCCCGCTGCGCGGCGCAACCTCTACCGACGTTCTCACCCTCGCCGGGAACGGCCCCCTCGTCTGGGAGCCGCGCTTCACCCTGCACGGCTTCCGCTACGCCGAAGTCAGCGGCTGGCACGGGGAGTTCACCAGCGCAAGCGTGACCGCCCGCGTCTACCACACCGACATGCGCCGCACCGGCTGGTTCGAGTGCAGCAACGAGCAGATCAACCGACTGCACGAGAACGTCGTGTGGAGCATGCGGGGGAACTTCGTCGACCTGCCCACCGACTGCCCCCAGCGCGACGAGCGCCTCGGCTGGACCGGCGACATCCAGGTCTTCGCCCCCACCGCCAGCTTCCTGTACGACTGCGTGGGCATGCTCGATTCCTGGCTCGCCGACGTCGCCGCCGAACAACTGCCCGACGGCACCATCCCCTGGTACGTCCCCGTCATCCCCGGCGGCCCCCAGTGGACCCCGATCCAGCCCGGCGCCGCCTGGGGCGACGTCGCCACACTCACCCCGTGGGTGCTGTACCAGCGCTTCGGTGATCTGGAACTGCTGCGCCGCCACTTCCCGATGGGCCGCGCCTGGGTGGATCTCCTGGAGAGGCTGGCCGGAGAGGACCGCATCTGGGACACCGGCGACCAGCTCGGCGACTGGCTCGACCCCATCGCGCCGCCGGACGACCCCGGCGCATCCCGCACCGACCGCTACCTGGTCGCTACCGCCTACTTCGCCCACTCCGCCCGCCACCTCGCCTACTCCGCAGCCGAGTTGGGCTACCGGACGGCCGCCGCCTCGTACAACCGTCTCGCCGACGAGGTAGCCGCCGCGTTCCGCGCCCGCTATGTGGCCGACTCCGGCCGCATGACCAGCGACAGCCCCACTGCCTACTGCGTCGCCCTGATGTTCGACCTCCTCGGCAACGACGAACAGCGCCGCTTCGCAGGCGACCGACTGGCCGAACTGGTCCTGGAAGACGACGGCCGGATCGCGACCGGCTTCGTCGGCACGCCACTGATCTGCGACGCCCTGACCTCCTCCGGCCGTCTGGATGTCGCCTACCGGCTGCTCACCCAGACCGAGTGCCCGTCCTGGCTCTACACCGTGTCCATGGGCGCCACCACCATCTGGGAGCGGTGGGACAGTCTGCGCCCCGACGGCACCCTCAACCCCGGAGGCATGACCTCCTTCAACCACTACGCGCTCGGTGCCGTCGCCGACTGGCTTCACCGCACCGTCGCCGGCCTAGAGCACACCCGGCCCGGCTACCGCACCCTCGCCTTCCGACCCCGCCCCGGGGCCGGCATCACCTGGGCCAAGGCGCGCCACGAAACCCCCTACGGCACAGCCGCCATCTCCTGGGAACAGACCGCGAGCGGCATCAGCGCCCACATCACCGTGCCCGACGGCTGCCGGGGCCTGGTGGAGCTGCCCGGACGCCCGCCGATCACCGTCGGAGCAGGCGAGCACCGCATCGACAGCAGCGCACTCGGCGACCAGGCCGCCTGAGCCCTTCTCCCGCCGACCTGCCTCCCGCACCAGCGCGGACGGCGGGAGAAGCCCCACCCGGGCGGCGCCGGAACCGTCCTGACCACGGCACCGGCGCCGCCCGTTCCACCGCACCACCTCCCGAACTCGGCCGCCCAGGACGACAACCGTGGCCGGCACCCGCACCACCTGTTGATCCAGCACACCTCCCGCCGCAAGGAGAGCGTGACGTGACCCGTTCCGCAGGAATGACCCGACGCGAAGCCGTCGCCGTATCCGTAGCCTCCCTGGGAGGAGCCGCGGTGATGACCGTAGGCCTTCCCACCTCGGCTGCTGCCGCCACCGGCACCGCCGCGGCCGCCGTCGCAGGCGACCAGCCCTGGCGCGAGAAGAACCAGTCCGCGGCCCGCCGCGCCGACGCTCTGCTGAACGCCATGACCTTCGACGAGCAGGTGGTCCTGGTGACGGCCGTCGACCCCGTCGACTACCAGCCGCTCGCACACCTCGGTATCCCCGTCATGCACCGTGTCGACGCCTCCGACGGCCTGCGCGGGGACACCGGCGTCACCGCCTTCCCCGCTCCCAACGCCCTGGCCGCCACCTTCGACACCGACCTCGCTGAGAAGTACGGCGACGCGATCGCCAAGGAGGCCCGCGGCAAGAGCTGGAACGTCCTGCTCGGCCCGACCGTCGACATCGACCGCAACCCGCGCAACGGCCGCGAGTCCGAGGCCTACGGCGAGGACCCGCTGCTCAGCGGACTGATCGGAGCTGCCGTCACGAGAGGCTTCCAGAAGAACGACGTCATCGCGCAGGTAAAGCACTTCACCTGCTACAACCAGGAAGGAGGCCGCAACTCCCTCGACGTCAAGGTCTCCGAGCGGGCCCAGCGCGAGGTGTACTACCCGGCCTTCGAACACGCGATCCGCGACGGAGGCGCCCTGTCCGTCATGGGCTCCTACCCGCGGATCAACGGCGTGTTCTCCTGCGAGGACCCGCACACCATCGGCGCCCTTAAGAACGACCTGGGCCTCAAGGGCTACCTCGGCACCGACTACTACCCCTCGGGCGACCGCGTCGCGGAGTTCAATGCCGGCGTCGACTCCGCCGCTCTCACCCCCGACACCCCGAAGGCTGCCTTCACCGACGGACGCATCCCCAAGGACCGCACCAGAGACGCGGCCCGCCGCACTCTCTACGCCCTGTTCGCCTCCGGTACCTTCGACAACCCGGTACCCACCACGCCCGCCGACGTGGTGACCACAGAGGCGCACCAGACCGTCGCCCGGATCACCGGTGAGCAGGCCACCGTGCTGCTCAAGAACCGGAACGGCCTGTTGCCGCTGACGAAGAAGAAGACCATTGCGGTCATCGGCCCGGCCGGCAAGGACGCCATGACAGGCGTCGAGGGCTCCTCCTACGTCGACCCCGGCGATTTCATCACTGCGGTGGACGCCATCAAGGCCAAGGCCGGAGCCTCCAAGGTCCTCTTCTCGCAGGGCAGCGTCGGCGACGTGGCCCTGCCGGTCATCCCGGGCGACGTGTTCACGACGCCGGACGGCAAGGCCGGCCTCAAGGCCGAGTTCTTCGCCGGCGAGAGCCTGTCCGGCGACCCCCTGACCACCACGGTCACCTCCACCATCGACTTCCGCTGGGGCAATCCCATCTCCGACCTGCCCACCAAGTGGTCGGCCCGCTGGACCGGAAAGCTGACCCCGCCCACCACCGGACTCGTCCGGATCAACACCCTGCTGTCCGGCGCCGCGAAGATCGTCGTCGACGGCGTCACCCTCCTCGACGAGTCCCGCTTCCTGTGGGACTCCTTCTTCGGCCCCAAGGAGAGCGCGATCGGCGGTGTCATCGAGCTCAGCGGCGGCAAGGCCGTCGACATCACCGTCGAGTACAGCACCAAGGACGCCGGCTTCTACGGCCCCAGCATGCAGCTGTGCTGGCAGCCCCGATCGCTCATCCCCGACGCCGTGGCGACCGCGAAGAAGGCCGACATGGCCGTGGTCTTCGTCAACAACTACAGCGGTGAAGCGTTCGACCGCGACAACCTCGCCCTGCCCGGCGACCAGAACCAGCTCATCGAGGCGGTCGCCGCGGCCAACCCCAACACCGTCGTGGTCCTCAACACCTCCGGCCCGATGCTCATGCCGTGGCTCGGCGAGGTCCCCGGCGTGCTGCAGGCCTGGTACCAGGGCGCCGCCACCGGAACCAGCATCGCCAACATCCTCTACGGCGACGCCGAGCCCGGCGGACGCCTGCCCGTCACCTTCCCCGCCGACGAGCAGCAGGGCCCCTCCACCTACACCGGCGGCAAGAGCGACAGCGCCCACGGCAGCATCACCTACGACGAGGGCATCTACGTCGGCTACAAGTGGTACGACAAGCACGGCGCCGAGCCGCTGTTCCCGTTCGGCCACGGTCTGTCCTACACCAACTTCAGTTACCGCGACGCCCGCGTGGCCAGCCGCGGCCGCGGGGACACCGCCGGCGAGGTCAGCGTCGAGGTCCACAACACCGGCAAGCGCACCGGCTCCGACGTCGTCCAGGTCTACGTCGGGGCACCTGCCCACCCGGGTCGACACCCCCGCCAGGACCCTCGCAGGCTTCGCCCGGGTCGCGCTCAAGCCGGGTGAACGCACCACCGCCAAGATCGAGATCAGCCGGCGACTCGTGTCCTTCTGGGACGAGGACAAGGACCGCTGGACCACCCCCACCGGCAAGGTCCCGGTCTACGTCGGTACCTCGGTGGCCGACGCCGGCTACGCGGGCTCGATCACCGTCAAGTAGCCCCTCCAGCACGCCTGCCGTATGAACCACCCCAGCAGTCGCACCGTGATGTCCGCGGCGTTGGGCACCGCCGCCGCCTCCGCACTGCCGGCCTGGCCTCCGCCAGCGTGCTGCATGCCGCAGGCGTCAAGTCCCTGCGCTACCCCGGCGGCCAAGGGCAAGCACGGCGGACGACCGAGGGTTATCGACGACGACATGCTCACCGTCGCCATCGTCCGGAAGAACAAGGGCGTCCCCGTCCCGGAGATCGCGAAGAAGCTGGTCATCGAGACGGGGAAGAACGCGGGCAAGAATCCCTCGGTGCCCTGCTCTACCGGGCGTTCGCCGAAGCTGAGGACGCCGCGGCGGACGACGGCCAAATGGCTCCGGCCCTGATCGTTTGCTTAGCGGTCAATGGCTGCTCCATTGGCTCCCAAGGCCGTGTCTGACGGGGTACCGGCTGACTTGGTCCATCGAAATCCGGGCGAGTGGTCGGGTGCTTCTTGGCGGAGGTCCCGGGGCCGGCGTCCGCTGGGCCGATGAGTTTGGCGGCGACGGTGCCGGGTCCCGCACCGACCGGATCCGCGAACAGCCGGAGTACTACCTCAACCGGCTGGAGACACAGCTGCTCCAAACCCACGCATCCGAGGTGATCCCCGCCGGCGGCGCCGAGACCCTCATCGAGCTCGGCTCCTGCACCGGAGACATGGCGCTGCCGCTCCGGCCGCACATGAGGGCCCGTCCACCTACGTGCCGGTGGACGTCAGCACCAGCGCGCTGAGTCAACTGACCGACCGGCTCCGGAACGCCTCTTCCGACACCAGGGCGCGGCCCGTGGCCGCCGACTTCACCCGCCCCTGGCCGCCGGCGCTGCGCGAGCCCGGAAGACGCCCGCTGCTGGTCACGTTCCTCGGCAGCACTCTGGGCAACCTGCTTCCCGCGCAACGCCACGGACTGCCGGCGCTCCTGGCCGGCAGCCTGCGCCCGACAGACAGCTTGCTGCTGGGCGTACCTCTCCTGGGCGACACGGAGGTGATGGCCTCCGCGTACCTGGACGCCGCCGGGCTCATGGAAGCGTTACACCCCCACTGTCTGCGGATCCTCGACCGTGACTTCGCAACGGACTTCGACCTCGACGCGTACGCCCACCACGTCGCCTGGGCCGCTTCCGAGCCGCGTGTGGAGATCGGCCCGCGGGCGCTCGCCGACCAGAGCGTCCTGGTCCCCTGCGGCCCTGTCGCGCACCGAGTGGCCTTTCGCCGCGGCGAGGTCCTGCGCGCGGCTGTCGCTGTGCGTTTCACCGCCGGACAGCTCGACGTCGAGCTGTCCGCACGCGGCTTCGAGACCGTACGCCTCCTGCCCGACACCAGCAGCCGGTACATGCTCCTGCTCGCCCGACGCCGTGGCTGACGTACCGCAGCCGCGGCGTCGCGACCGGTGCCGGCGGCCACGGCGTTGAAGTCGTACGGCCTTCTCCGCCACCGGGCGCACCCATGGCTCTTCAGCGTTCGCCAAGTCCGCCCGAACCCGCTCAAGTTCGGCTTCGAGTTCCTCCACCCGCACCGCCGCGGCCTTCCACCGCGCTTCCAGCACCGCCCGCATCGACGGCATCCGCCATCCCCGCGGCAACCCGTTCAGCAACGAGTCGAGGTTTCCGCGACGGCCGCAATCCCATGTCCGACCAGCGAAATCCGCACACGAGGTTCGGAAAGAGAGCGACCTCTCACGGCTGGGTCAGCCCGGTTTGACGGCCAGTGTTGCGAAATAGTGCGACATGTACGAGGCGGATGCGTTGGATTGGTGCGGTGCTTCCGTGAAGCCGGTGAGGGCGAATCCGGCGGCGAGTTGGCCGCCGATCTGGGCGGTGAGGGTGTGGCTGTATTCGAGGGCGGCGTCCGCGCCGAATTTCGTGGCGCGTTCTTCGGCGGAGTAATGCGCGAGATCGCTGTAGGGCAGCTGGTGCACGACGGTCAGCTCGCCGCGCTCGTCGAGCGCCTCGTGGTCGAACAAGTACACATCAGGGTTGAGGAAGCCCGCGAGCAGGGTTCCGCCGGGTCGCAGGACGCGGAAGCACTCGCGCCACACCGGTGCCAGGTCTGGTACGAACAGATTGGAGACCGGATGGAATACGACGTCGAATGCTGCGTCGCCGAAGGTGCTGAGGTCGCGCATGTCGCCCAGGACGGTGCGCAGCTCGAGTCCGTCGCGGGCCGCCACCATCTGGTCCTGGCCGAGCTGGCGGGGTGAGTTGTCGAATACGGTGACCCGCGCTCCTGCGGCGGCGAGGATCGGACCCTGCTGGCCGCCGCCGGAGGCCAGGCACAACACGTCCTTGTCGGTCAGGTCCGTCGGCAGCCAGGAGCGGTCGACCGGCTCATACCCGATGAGAACGATCGACCAGTCGCCCCTGCGGGCGCGCTCGACCCTCTCAGTACTGACCGGCCTCGACCACTCGTTGCCGTCTTGGACATACTTGTCCCAGGCTGCCCGATTGTGGGCGACGGGGTCGACGACAATGTCCTGCACGTTTGACTCCCTGCTACAGCCGAGTGGACACCTGCGGTATTGACGGTTCGGTGTCGCCAGCCAACACGATGGCAGGGTACGGGCTCAACAAAATTTGGCGGGCGTCGAGGTGTCCACGGACTCGAGGGGCGCAGCGGGTGTGTAAGTGCTGGCTGCCGGGGTTGCGCCCTTCCACAGCGCCACGACCCGCCGGCGTCGTTCGTGGCGGCGATTCTCGGCGATCTGCGGACTCTCGTCGAAGTCACTGCCCAGAGGCCATGGGAGGCCGCTGACTTTGGTGAGGAACCGCCATTTCTCCTTCGTTCAGGTCACCTGTGACTCGCAGCGATACCTGGTCACTTGCAGCCGTGGAGAGTCACTCCCGAGGCGGCATCGAGCGATGAGTTCCTCTGCGCAGAGCGGTCTTCTTGAGCGGACGTGCTTGTGAGGCGTCGGTAGAGGCGCCGCCCAGTCCTCGGATCGTGGGCACGTACGAACTCGACCGGGCTTGATGACGGGTGAGGAGACGCCTGCGTGAGCGACATTGTGATCCAGAAGATCGTCCGGCCTGAGCGCGCAGTATCGGGCTCGTGGCTGGAGGTGGTCGCCTCGAATCTCGATTACCACCGAGCGACCTTCTTGTGGAAGTGCGAGGGACTCTCGGATGAACAACTGCGGCTACGTCCTGTGCGGTCGTCGGCGTTGACCCTGCTGGGGCTCATGCGCCATCTGCAGGGCGTTGAACGTGCCTGGTTCCAGCGGACGTTGGCCGACACGACGCCTCGCTTCTTTCCCTATCTGACCTACGTCACCGCTGACGGTGGCGAGTGGTACGACGAGTCGGACGCTACGTCGGCCAGGGACGTCTACGAGGACTACCTCAAGGCATGCGAGGAGTCGCGGCAGGTATTCGCGAGGGTGACCGTCGACCTCGCGCGCATCGTGCCGAACCCGGAATTCGGTGACACCGATGTGCGGTTCATCCTTGAGCACGTGATCGAGGAGTACGCCCGCCACGTCGGCCATGCGGATCTCCTGCGCGAGGCCATCGATGGCGTCACTGGCGAATAGCCGAGCGATGCACCCCAGGAAGCATGCCCGTGCACAGCATGCGGCGGATCGCAACCGTACTGGCCAGCTGGAACTCATGCGCAGTGCAACGGGCTTCAGGCCGGTGGTGAAGCGAATCCCATGGTCGCGACGCAGAGCGTCGCGGATTCAGGTCCGGCGGAGCCGGACACTGCAGCTCTTCGGGCTATGGCGCGGAGCGTCGGCAGGGCTGATCCCGGCGAAGCCGGGCGGTGCTCGTACCGACCGGTGTTCTCCTGTCCGATGTCCCTCTCAGGCTCCCTGGTATCCGTCTCGGATGCGGCCCTGAAGGCAGTCACCGACGAGAACTGCGCCTGGGTGTGAATGCGGCCGCTGCCGGCAGACCCGGTAGGACCGTGGCCTACGAAAGGCTGTCCCGTAAAGGGTGTTGCCGCAGAGGCATACTGGGGCTCGTATCGAATTCGGAAGGGGAGAGAGTGCCTGAGCTGCGGTGCGAAGCGGTTCGATGGGTGAGGGACGAGCCGTTTCCCGGCATTGTCGAGGTTCAGTTCGTTGACGCTGCTGGTCACCGCTGGTCCTTGATCGACAAGGCGCGGTCTTCGCGCGGTTCGCTGAGCTGACTTCCGAGGCTGTCTACCCGGTGGAGACTGCGGTGGCGTGCCTGGTCCTTGCCGAAGCCGACCAGACCTCCGTCGACGAGCTTGTGACGGTCTCCCTCTCGCCTGACGGAGTGGCAACGCCGGACGGACGGGACGTGTTCACGGTGAGCCCAAGCCAGCTCATCCGGTGAGGGCCAGGTTGTGGAGCCGGGCGAGGCCGAGCATGGCCTGGTGAACGCCGATGCCCTTGAGCCTCTTGAGGCACACCTCGCGTTCTTACGCCGTCAAGCCGGCCGGTTGTGAGGGCCGGGTGTCCCGTCTCGACGATGGTGGTTGCCGCATGCCGCATGCCCCATGCCGCTGACGTGTGTGGAGTGGATGGAGTGAGACGCGTGGACTTTGTTCGTCGAGACGGACCGTTGGTTATGACGGCAGGGGCGGTTCGGGTTTGCGGGCCAGGAAGGTGGCGATCGTCCTCTTCATGCCTTCGCCGGGCTCTTGCAGCAGTTGCGAGGTGACGACGAGTCCGGCGTGGTCCAGCAGCGCGGTGATCCGGTCCGGCGGTTGCAGGTGGGACTCGAAGGACACCGGATGGCCGCCGTATGCCTGCGTCGGACGCAGATGCACGTTGTCGCCCACGTAGCCGGCCAACATCAGATGGCCGCCGGGTGCGAGCGTGCGATGGAATTCGGCGAACACCACGGGCAACAGCTGCGGCGGCGTGTGGTGGGTGGAGTAGTAGGCCAGGATGCCGCCGAGCTCGTTGTCCTGGATTGCCAGCGCGGTCATCGACCCGACTGAGAAACTCAGGCTCGGGTAGGCCCGCCGGGCCAGTTCGATCATCTTCGGGGACAGGTCTATGCCGAAGGGGCGCACACCCAGGTCTGCCAGATGCGCCGTGACTTTGCCGGGTCCGCATCCCAGGTCTGCGACCGGCCCGCGGTCAGCCGCCCGTACGACTTCGGCGAACGCGGCCAGCATCGCGCGTGACAGCGGATCCAACTCCGCCGGTTTCTTGACGAGTTGCGCGTAGTCGGCGGCGACGGTGTCGTACGACTCCCGGACCGCGGCAAGGTAGGAGGGCTCGGTCACGCGGGAGACTTTAGGGGAGGGTACTGACAACCAGAGCGTGGGTGTGCAGAGCGGTGGTGGGTTCGGCAGCGGTAGGAGGGAGGGACCCGTTCGCCGTCGTGCCAGTGAAGCCGGAACGGCTGCGATCAAGTCCCCGCCATACTCGGGTCGAAGTCCGTCAGCAGCCGGTCCCGCTTCGGCCACGACTCGAAGCCGGTGCCGCCCGGTCGTGGCCGCCCGGTACCCAACGTCCTCGGCCGGAACTCCTTCCAACTCCCCGACCTGCCCGGCGGGCTCCGGCCCCTGTGCGACCAGCACGCCACCAACGACAGTAAGAGGCCCCCGTTCCGGCAGCCGGGGCGGCGATCACTTTCCTTCGGCGCGCGCGACCTTCGCCGCGGCGCACTGGGCACAGGTGGCGAAACCGCACTGTGCGGTCCGGCCGCCGGGTTCTGCGCCCGGGCGGACTGCACCCGCGAGGCCGCGGCCGCGGGCACCCCCTGCTTAGCTGCTGGTGGAGCTATCAACGGGATTCCCCATGCCAGGAAGCCCCGTCGTGCGTGATGTGCCGGTGCGGCAGAATCGCGGGTTCAGCTCAGTTCCAGCACGCCCACCGTTTGATCTCCGCTGGTCTCTCCGGTTGGGCGGAAGCCGAGTGCCCGATAGAAGCCTGTTGGGCCGTCCGCTCCGGGATGCCAGGTGGTCGTCAGGCGCATGCCTCCTCGGCGCCGGATCTCGCTGGCCACGGACTGCACTGCGAAGCGTCCGTAGCCTCGGCCCTGCTTTCCATCTGCGATGTTGAGCCGCCAGAGTCCTGAGCGGAAGTCGGTGCCCTTGCCGGTCCAGTCGATGTCGAAGAAGGCCATAAGGAACCCGACGACCTCGTCGTCGTCGCAGATGAGCCGAGGCCATGCGACTCCGGGGTGGACGTATGCCTCGGCGAGCGACTTCACCACGGGTGCCACTAGGTGTTGCTGGTCGGGGCGGACTCTCAGGTTGATAGCGCTCTCGAAGTTGTCAGGGGTGATCTCTTGCAGGTGCAGCGAAATCGGCATGTCCGCACTCTAGGGAGGTACTGCAAGTGATTTTCGGAACGTGCTGGCCATGCTCAACCGAGAGGCCGGTGCTTCTTGGTCCAGTCGTCGCGGCGGGGCCCCTTCGGGGTCCTCGCGGGGCTGTGCGTCAGCGGCGCGTGTTGCCCGGTGCGAGAGTCGCGCCGGGCCGGTGTCCGGGTACACGTCGCGCGAGCTGACGATCTTTCCCTGGCCGGGACGGCGCTGGGTGACGAACACCGGCCCGCGGGCGCGGGCGCGTGGACCTCGCTGCCCCGTCAGCCGCCCACCAGGGCCGACGAACGCATGGCGCACGATCTGACAAGGATGTTCCTCAGGCTCCGTGTCCCGTGTGACTGAAGGTTGGGCGGTTTCATCGACGCGTGTGCCGGGTGCTGCTGAAAGTTGCAGGTGGGGGTGGGGGTCGGTGCAGGGCCCTCGGCGGTGGCGGGGATTTGGGCTGTCGTAGCCTCGCGGTTTGTGAGATCGATACGTTCGTGGTGGGACCGTGCGCGGGACAGGCGTGACGGGGTGCAGGTGGCCCCATCGCAGTGGGCGGTCCTGGACCGGGTCGCGGATCTGTACGCGGCAGGCGAGTTCGTGGAAGCCGAGGCCGAGGCGAGGGCTCTTGCGGCCGCGCCGCGCGTGCGGGGCGGTGACCCGTGGCTCGTGCCGTGGCTGGCGACGTTCTGGGCCTGCGCGGCAGCCATCGCACACGGGCGGGGTGCGCAGGTGCTGCCCGAGCTGGAAGCCATGATCGAGGCGGCGGCGCACATGGACGGCGGGCTGTACCTGCGGGGGAAACTGCTCGAGGTCCAGTCGGACCGTGTCCTGGTCCTCGTCCAGCAGGACCGGTGTGCAGAGGCTGAGGCCGAGGCGCTGGACATCCTGCGCGCCATCACCCGTCTCGCGTATTTCACCGAGGTGTGGCAGAGCGAACTGGAGACATTGGCCTACCTGGCTGGCGCCGTGAACGGACAGGGCCGCCACGAAGAGGCGGAAGCCATCGCCCGCGGGAACCTGCCGCGAGCGGACGAGCCCACGGCTGCGGTCTTGCAACGTGTCCTGGTGGACAGCCTGAATGGGCAGGGCCGGTACGAGGAGGCGCTGGCTGAGGTCCGCCGGCTTGCACCGCTGGGCCGCGCCGGTAGTGGAGCTGCAGACCTTGCCACGGCAACCGCCCTGCACGGCCTGGGCCGTCGCGGCGAGGCGGAAGCCGCCGCCCGCTCGGCACTGGCCGCCTGCGAGCAGTTCCTCCATCCGGACCACCCTCGCATCCGGGATGCCCGCATGCTGCTGACCCGCATCACCGCCAAGGACCCGGACTCTGCATGAGATGCCGCACGATCGGGGACGGTGACGGGCCGTACGCAGGGCAGTACCGGCCGTTCGCGCCGCCTGCGTAACTCGCCGCTCAGTCCCTGGTGAGTGGTGGGAAGCCGTGACCACGGGAGACGGTTGGCGATCGTGTTGGAGTCGTAACAAGAGCCGGGTTCCGCATCGGCGGTTTCGCAACATAGCCTCCTCTCCACTGTGGCCCTGCACCCCGGTGCGGGGCCGCTCTTGTATCCCCCTGCGACGGATATCCCGTGGCCGCTTCGGTGGCTGCGGCGGCTTGCGGCTCCTCGGTGCCGATCGAGCACGTTGCTCTGCGACCGGACGGACGTTTGTGTGCCGGACGCACCTCACTGCATTGGAGGGCAGCGGCCATGACCACGCTCGACACCACCATGACCGCTGAGCATGACTCCTGCGCAGCTGGCACGTGCCTCAGCCGGGAAGTCAGCGGCAGCTTTTTCCCGGGACAAGACAGGCCGGTGCGGATCACGAACGCCCTGAGCGCCGGTCGTCGCGTGCCCGTGCTGGCAGTCGCAGGCGGCACCGCCTCGGGCAAGTCGACCCTCGCGGAAGCGTTCGTGCTCCACCGGCCCGGGGCTGTGGCCCTGGTCCACCTCGACGATTTCTACGTGCCCGCGCACGATCCACAGCGCGGGATGCGCACGCTGAGCGCCACGGGTGCCGAAACGCTGGACTGGAACCATCCCGGTTCCATCGACGAGGACGCAGCGGCTGCCGCGGTCGACGCAGCGGCTGCCAGCGGCCGCTACCGCCTGGTCGTGGTCGAGGGTCTGTTCGCCCTCACTCTTGCCAAAATCGCTGATCAGGCCACCTGGAGGATCTACGTCGACGCGCCCGATGACGTGCGCCTGGCCAGGAAGCTGTTGCGCAAGATCGAGATTCAGCGCCAGGACCCGGCGATCTCTCTGCGCAACTACCTGAACAGCGGCCGCGAACGTCATACGGACTTCGTCGCCCCCTCCCGGGCCCGGGCGGATCTCGTACTCGATGGGATGATGCCGACGGCGGACCTGTTGACCGCGGTCGACAACCTGGTCGGCCCGCATCTTGCGGCCGCCCGCTGATCCACAGGATGGATGTGGGGCTCGGCAGCTTTTCCCTGTTGCTGATCGCCAGGCGTGCTGCGTGGTCCGGTCAAGGTGCCGGCCCAGTGTACGAACGCCTGCTTCGACAAGGGTCGTCGCTTCGGCTGACCCGTACTTCGCACGGCTGCCGACCCGTCCCCTGGATCAGGGGACGGGCCGCCGTACGTTCCGGCATTGCGCCCTGGGTCCAGGTCGGCAGGCGCTTTTTGCCCGTGCCTGCGGAAGTTTTCCGGCGTAGGAGAAGGTTTCCCTTCTCCCGCCGCTGAGCCCGACACCTCTCGGAGCCGGTCGCGCTTCGATGATCGGGTCCATGGTGGCCAGGTCACGCCTCGCCGGTGTCCCCCCAGGGACGCAGCCGGTTGTCGGTGCATCCGTGGTTTCTGGGCGGGGGCGGGCCGTTTGTGCCATGGGCGCCGCATTGGTGTGCTGTGGTTCTTGAGCCGGTGGCGGGGGAGTGGCCATCAGCACCGTCGGCGAGTTTCGGGAATGACGGCGGGCATCCTCATGTTCCAAAGCGCAGATCCTGATGAACCGGGTCATCAGGGACATGGATGTGTCCGGCAGTGCGCCTGGCGTCGCGTCGGCGGTGAGGGACCGGTCGGAGGCCGGTCGGCTCTCGGTGATCGGTGATCGGTGACCCGTGGCGCTTGCGGCGGGGCCGCCGGTGGGCTGCCGGTCCGGCCTGGAACCGTACGGCGCTGGTGATGCAGCTCACCTCGGTCGGGTCTTGCTTCATGTGAATGAAATCGTTTCCAATCTTTCCTGCGTAGTCGGTGTAATCGATTACAGATATCCACGAGGAGGTGGAGCGGCGATGGCGAGCATCAAGGATGTGGCTGTTGCGGCGGGAGTGTCCGTGGCGACGGTCTCCCGGGTCCTGAACGACCATCCGTCGGTCAGCCCGACGGCACGCGAGCGTGTGCTGGCCGCCGTCGGGGAGCTGGGCTACCGCCCGAACGCCGTCGCGCGGTCCCTGCGCACCGACCGGACCCGCACCCTGGGCCTGGTCATCAGCGACGTGCTGAACCCCTACTTCACCGAGCTGGCCCGCTTCGTCGAGGAAGAAGCCCGTGCGCTCGGCTACAGCGTGATCATCGGCAACGCCGACGAGCGGCCCGGCCTGCAGGACCATCACGTGCGGACCCTGCTGGACCGGCGCATCGACGGCCTGCTTGTCTCGCCCACCGACGGCTGCTCCCCGCTGATGCTGGAGGTGGCGCGGGCGGGCACACCGATGGTCTTCGTGGACCGGTGGATCCCGGGTGTCGACGTGCCGGTGGTGCGTTCCGACGGGCAGGCCGCCATCGAAGCCCTGGTCGCGCATCTGTACGGGCTCGGGCATCGCAGGCTCGCAATCATCGCGGGGCCTGCCGCGACCACGACGGGCCGCGAGCGGATCGGCGCCTTCCGTGATGCGCTCGCCGCCTACGACCTTCCCCTGCCCGACGCCTACATCGGGCAGGGCGACTTCCAGGCCGAGAGCGGACGGCGGGCGACCGAGGGCTTCCTCGATCTGCCCGAACCGCCGGAGGTCGTCTTCGCCGCCGACAATCTGATGGCGCTCGGCGCGCTGGACGCCATCCGGGCCCGCGGTCTGCGTGTTCCGCACGACATCGCGCTCGCCGCGTTCGACGACATCCCGTGGTTCGTGCACACCGATCCGCCGATCACCGCCATTGCCCAGCCCACGGGCGAGCTGGGGCGCGCCGCGGTGCGGGCGCTGATCGACCGCATCGAGGGACGGACCCCTGAGTCCGTCACTCTGCCCGCCCGTCTCGTCGTACGCCGCTCGTGTGGCGAGTCCCCCGCAACGAACAGGAGCCAGCCGTGAGCGACCGGGAAGAGTTGCTGCGCATCGAGGGCATACGGAAGTCCTTCCCCGGGGTGGTCGCGCTCGACGGCGTCGACTTCGACCTGCGCCGGGGCGAGGTGCACGTGCTGCTCGGCGAGAACGGTGCCGGCAAGAGCACGCTCATCAAGATGCTTTCGGGTGCGAACACACCTGATGCCGGCCGGATTCTGGTCGACGGCGAAGAGGTACGTATCCACGGCGCGCAGGACGCCGAGCGTCTCGGAATCGCGACGATCTACCAGGAGTTCAACCTCGTACCCGACCTGACGGTCGCGGAGAACATTTTCCTGGGCCGTCAGCCGCGCCGTTTCGGGATGGTCGACCGCAAGGCCATGGAGGCCGCGGCCGCCACGCTTCTGGAGCGCGTGGGAGTGCAGGTCTCGCCCCGCGCCCGGGTGCGCGAACTGGGCATCGCCCGGCTGCAGATGGTGGAGATCGCCAAGGCTCTCAGCCTGAACGCGCGGGTGCTCATCATGGACGAGCCGACCGCTGTCCTGACCTCCGAGGAGGTCGAGAAGCTCTTCGCGATCGTGCGCAGCCTGCGCGAGGACGGCGTGGGCATCGTCTTCATCACTCATCACCTGGACGAGATCGCCGCGTTGGGCGACCGCGTGACGGTGATCCGTGACGGCAAGAGCGTCGGGCAGGTTCCGGGGAGCACGCCCGAGGAAGAACTCGTACGGCTGATGGTGGGCCGCTCCATCGAGCAGCAGTACCCGCGTGAGCGTGTGGCCGCGGGTCCTGCCCTGCTCTCGGTGGAGGGGCTGGCACGTGACGGTGTCTTCCACGACATCGGATTCGAGGTGCACGCCGGAGAGGTCGTCGGCATCGCGGGCCTGGTCGGCGCGGGCCGTACCGAGGTGGTACGCGCCGTGTTCGGGGCCGATCCCTACGACCAGGGGAGCGTGAAGGTCTCCGGCAGCGTGCTGCGCCGGCACGACGTCAGTGCGGCCATGGCGGCCGGGATCGGGCTCGTGCCCGAGGACCGCAAGGGCCAGGGGCTGGTGCTGGACGCGTCGGTGGAGGAGAACCTCGGCCTGGTGACCATGCGTGCCGCCACGCGCGCGGGCCTCGTCGACCGCAGGAGCCAGCACGAGGCGGCCGCGCGGATCGCAGGGCAGCTGGGCGTACGGATGGCCGGACTCGGCCAGCACGTACGGACGTTGTCGGGTGGCAACCAGCAGAAGGTCGTCATCGGCAAGTGGCTGCTCGCCGACACCAAGGTACTGATCCTCGACGAGCCGACGCGCGGTATCGACGTCGGCGCGAAGGTCGAGATCTACCAGCTCATCAACGAACTGACCGCCGCGGGCGCGGCCGTCCTGATGATCTCCAGCGACCTGCCCGAGGTGCTCGGCATGAGCGACCGGGTGCTGGTCATGGCCCAGGGCCGGATCGCGGGCGAACTCGCGGCCGACGAGGCCACCCAGGACGCCGTGATGGCGCTCGCCGTCAGCAACCCCACAATCGAAACGGAGGCCCGTCGTGGCCACTGAAACGCTCAAGCGCGAGGCGGGCGCTTCCGGCGCCACGAGCGGCCTGCGCCGCGTCCTGCTCGACAACGGCGCGCTCACCGCGCTCATCGTCCTCGTCATCGTCCTGTCGGCACTGTCCGGCGACTTCCTGACCACGGACAACCTGCTCAACGTAGGTGTCCAGGCGGCCGTGACGGCGATCCTCGCCTTCGGTGTCACCTTCGTGATCGTCGCGGCCGGCATCGACCTCTCGGTCGGCTCGGTGGCAGCCCTGTCGTCGACCGTGCTCGCCTGGAGTGCCACCTCGCACGGCGTACCCGTCGTCCTGGCCCTCCTGCTCTCCATCGCCACCGGCATCGCGGCCGGCCTGGTCAACGGCTTCCTCATCGCCTACGGCAAGTTGCCCCCGTTCATCGCGACACTCGCCATGCTGTCCGTGGCCCGCGGCCTGTCACTGGTGATCTCCGGCGGTGTGCCCATCCCCTTCCCGTCCTCCGTCTCCCACCTCGGCGACACCCTCGGCAACTGGCTTCCGGTGCCGGTGCTGGTCATGGTCGTGATGGGACTGATAGCCGCCTTCATCCTCGGCCGCACCTACATCGGCCGCTCGATGTACGCCATCGGCGGCAACGAGGAGGCCGCGCGCCTGTCGGGCCTGCGGGTGAACAAGCAGAAGCTCGCCATCTACGCACTGTCCGGACTCTTCGCGGCGGCTGCGGGCATCGTGCTGGCCTCCCGGCTGTCCTCCGCCCAGCCGCAGGCCGCCAACGGCTACGAACTCGACGCGATCGCCGCGGTCGTCATCGGCGGCGCCTCACTCGCGGGCGGCACCGGCAAGGCGTCCGGCACCCTGATCGGCGCGCTGATCCTCGCCGTGCTGCGCAACGGCCTCAACCTCCTGTCGGTGTCCGCCTTCTGGCAGCAGGTCGTCATCGGCGTCGTCATCGCGCTCGCGGTGCTCCTGGACACGGTGCGCCGCAAGGCCGGTGCGACCCCCGTCGCCGCCGGCACGGGCGGTGGCAAGGGCCGTCAGGCGGGCACATACGCGCTGGCTGCTGCGGTCACCGTCGCGCTGGTGGGCGCCACCAGCTTCCTGCACAGCGGTTCCTCCGGCAGCACCCCGAAGGTCGGCCTGTCGCTGTCCACCCTCAACAACCCCTTCTTCGTGCAGATCCGCTCGGGCGCGCAGGCCGAGGCGAAGAAGCTCGGCGTGGACCTGACGGTCACCGACGCCCAGAACGACGCCTCCCAGCAGGCCAACCAGCTGCAGAACTTCACCAGCTCGGGCTTCAGCGCGATCATCGTCAACCCGGTGGACTCCGACGCCGCGAGCAACTCCGTGAAGGCCGCCGGCAAGGCGAACATCCCCGTCGTCGCCGTCGACCGGGGCGTCAACAAGGCGTCCGTGGCCACACTCGTGGCCTCTGACAACGTCGCGGGCGGCGAGCTGTCCGCCAAGGCGCTCGCCGAGAAGCTCGGCGGCAAGGGCAAGATCGTGATCCTCCAGGGCCAGGCCGGCACCTCCGCCGCTCGCGAGCGTGCGGCCGGCTTCGCCAAGGGCCTGAAAGCCTACCCGGGCATCCAGGTCGTCGCCCAGCAGCCGGCCGACTTCGACCGCACCAAGGGCCTGGACGTGATGTCCAACCTGCTCCAGGCTCACCCCGACGTCCAGGGTGTGATCGCCGCCAACGACGAGATGGCCCTCGGCGCCATCAAGGCACTCGGTTCCAAGGCCGGCACATCGGTCCAGGTCCTGGGCTTCGACGGGACCCCGGACGGTCTGAACGCGGTCAAGAACGGCACGCTCTACGCCTCCGTCGCCCAGCAGCCCAGCCAGCTCGGCCGGATCGCCGTCGACAACGCGCTCAAGGCCGTGCAGGACCAGAAGGTCCAGGATGCGGTGAAGGTGCCGGTCAAGGTCGTCACCCAGCAGAACGTCGCCGGCTTCCACGGCTGACACGGCGCTTGGCCGGGGCGGGTGCCACCGCACTGACACGGTGGCATCCGCCCCGGCCTCCTAGCGAGAAGGTCTTCCTCATGTACGACTTCGACCTCACGGTCGTGGGATCCGCCAACGCCGACCTCGTGATCGACGTCGAGCGCCGGCCGGCCGCCGGAGAGACGGTGCTCGGCTCCGACCTGGCCGTCCACCCTGGCGGCAAAGGCGCCAACCAGGCGGTTGCCGCCGCTCGCCTGGGCGCCCGCACTGCCTTGCTGGCCCGCGTCGGTGACGACGCGCACGGTCGTCTGCTGCTGGACTCCCAGCGTGCCGCAGGCGTCGACACGGCGCAGGTGCTGGTGGGCAAAGCCCCGACCGGCGTCGCGCTGATCACCGTGGACCCGTCCGGCGACAACAGCATCGTGGTCTCGCCGGGAGCCAACGCACACCTCACACCCGAGGACGTCAGGGCCGCGGCCGCTCTGCTCGGCGCCTCCAAGGTGGTCTCCGCCCAGCTGGAGATCCCGCTGGAGACGGTGGTGGAGGTGGTGCGCCAGCTGGCACCCGGAACCCGTTTCGTGCTCAATCCCTCGCCCCCGGTGCCCCTGCCCGACGAAGTCCTCGCGGCAGCCGATCCACTGATCGTCAACGAACACGAGGCCGGAGTCATTCTCGGCGACGGTGCCGCAGGCGACACCCCCGAGCAGTGGGCGAAGGCGCTTCTCGAGCGCGGCCCGCGTTCGGTCGTCGTCACCCTGGGCGGAGAGGGAGCCCTGGTGGCGACCCGCGACGCCACCACCCGCATTGCCGCGGTCAGCGTCGACGCGGTGGACACCACCGGGGCCGGCGACGCTTTCACCGCGGCGCTGGGCTACGGCCTCGGCGCCGGAGCGACGCTGGAGGCAGCCGCCGCCTATGCGGCCCGCGTCGGCGCACTGGCCGTCACCCGCCGTGGAGCCCAGGACTCGTACCCCACCGCCGAGGAGGTCGACACGCTGTGAAGAAGACAGGAATCCTCAACCGCCATCTCGCAGGCGAACTGGCCGCGCTGGGCCACACCCATCAGGTGCTGGTGTGCGATGCGGGCATGCCGATACCCAAGGGCCCACGCGTGGTGGACCTGGCGTTCCGGGCCGGAATCCCGTCCTTCGCCGACGTGCTGGAGGGCCTGCTGTCCGAGCTCGTCATCGAGGGAGCGACGGCGGCCGAGGAGATCCGGACCGCCAATCCCGCGGCGGCCACACTGCTCGACGGACACTTCCCCGACCTGGCACTCGTCCCGCACGAACGCCTGAAGGAACTATCGGCACAGGCGCAGCTGATCGTCCGCACGGGCGAGGCCCGCCCGTACGCCAACGTCCTGCTGCGATGTGGGGTCTTCTTCTGACACCATCCTGCGCACGTCACTGGTCGGAGTGACTGTGA